>CANGMU010000028.1 GCA_947454665.1 Pseudomonadota bacterium
ACGCGCGTGCTGCTGGACGGCGGGCGCGCGACAGGCGTCGAAGCGATGACGCCGGACGGCTTCGTGACGGGCGCCTCGCGCGGCGAGATCGTGCTCTGCGCCGGTGCCCTGCAATCGCCCCAGCTTCTGTTGCTCTCCGGTATCGGCGACGCCGCGGAGCTTGCGCAGGCCGGCATCATGCCGCGCCACGCCCTGTCCGGCGTCGGCCGCAACCTGCACGACCACCTCGCCAGCCCCGTCCACCGCAGCACATCCGTCGGCGATTCCTACGGCGTGTCGTGGAAGGCCATGCCGCGCAACCTGCTGCAGGCCGCGCAATACGCGATATCGCGCACCGGTCCCATGGCGAACAACATCTTCGAGGCTGCGGCCTTCGTGAAGACGCGCGAGGGGCTGGACCGCCCCGATGTGCAGCTGGTCTTCCAGGCGGCCAAGCGCCCCTCGCCGAAGTTCCCGTTTCCCGTAGGCCATGGCTATGCGATCAGCCCCGTCGGGCTGTATCCACGCAGCCGCGGCCGCATCACGCTGGCAGGCCCCGATCCGCTCGCTGCACCCTTGATCGATCCGGGGCTGCTTTCGGCGCCGGAAGATATCGAGCCCCTCATCCGCGGCATCCGCCTCGCGAGGCGCGTGTTCGATTCACCGGCCTTCGCGCGCTACCGGGCCACCGAAACAGCACCCGGTGCCGGTCGCGACGATGATGAAGCGCTGGCCGACTACATCCGCAAGGAGGCCTATACGGTGCACCACCCGGTCAGCACCTGCCGCATGGGCCAGGACGCCGGCGCGGTGGTGAGCCCGGACCTGCGCGTGATCGGCCTCGACGGGCTGCGCGTCGCCGATGCATCGGTCTTCCCGTCGATCGTCGGTGGCAACACCAATGCCGCCGTGATGATGGTGGCCGAGAAGGCCGCCGACCTGCTGATGGACCGGACGCCGCTGGCGCCCGCAGAACTTACCGACCTCCCGAGGACATGACGATGAGCCAGACCCTGAGCACTGCCGAACGCATCGAGATCGAGCGCGCCTGCGAGCGCCTGGTGCTCGATTACTGCCGCGCGCTGGACCTCGGCGACATGAGCGCTGCCGCGGACTGTTTCGCGGAGAACGGCTCGATGGCACGCCCGATGACGCCGGACGTGGTGATCACGGGCCGCGAGACGATCCGCGCCGCGCTGCTGACGCGCCCGAAGACGCTGCTGACCAAGCACCTGACCACGAACATCCAGATCGACGTGCAGGACCGGGACAATGCCTCCGGCCTGTCCTACCTGACGATGATCTCGACGACGCCCGCGGATGGCGCCCTGCCGCCCTTCGTGTCGGCGGGGCCGTTGTGGTTCGGCGAGTGCGCCGACACCTTCGTGCGCGAAAACGGCGTCTGGAAGCTGAAGGACCGCCGCGGCTCGATCCAGATGAAATTCTTCGGCGGCGCGCCGGCCTGAGACCGGCGTACCGGGCAGGCGCGCGTCAGCCCAGACCGAGCAACCTCGCCGCCTGACCAACAGCTGCTGGATCAGTCAGCGCCACGAAGGCCAGACCGGCCAGCGCGCCGCCCAGATGGGCCCCGTGGTTGATCCGGCCCGTACCGGACCGCTCCGACCACCAGGACCATACAAGGTAGCCCACGGCAAACACGGCGGCCGGGATCGGCACGGGGATCGGGAAGATCATCAGCCTGTCCAGCGGGCGATAGACGATCGACGCGAACAGCACCGCCGAGATCGCGCCGGAGGCGCCCAGCGTCGCGTAGTTCGCATCCGTCCGGTGGCGCAGACAGGTCCAGCCCTGGCTGACGGCGATGCCGATGGCATAAAGCAGCCCGAAACGCAGGCTGCCGATCCGCGACTCCAGTGCCAGGCCGAAGCTCCAGAGCGTCACCGCGTTGAACAGCAGGTGCGGGAGATCGGCATGCACGAACGCCGACGTGAAGGCCGTCCACCTGCGGCGGCCGCGGGCGAATTCCCATGGCCGGAACAGCAGGCGATCCGGCAGGCCGCGGGCAAAGGTCAGGCTCGCCGCGCCGATAAGGCCAAGGCTCGCTAGCAGGATGAGGCAGAGGCTGGGAGTGGCAGTCATGGCATCGCATGGTAATGCGGGAGACACGGGCCGGGCGGTAAAGTACGAGATCCCGGATCACGTAGCGGATCGAACGCCCAGTGTGGATCGTTGATATCGCCCTACGCAGGCCCTACACGTTCATCGTGATGGCACTGCTGCTGCCGCTCTTCGGCCTGCTGGCGCTGCAGCGCATGGCCGTCGATATTTTTCCCAGGATCCCCATCCCCATCCTGGCGGCGGTCTGGAACTACGGTGGCCTGCCGGCCGACGAAGTGGGAAGCCGCATCACCACGCAATACGAGCGTGGCATCTCGACAGTCGTGAACGACGTCGAGCACATCGAGTCCCAGTCGGTCGCCGGCTATGGCGTGATCAAGGTCTACCTGCACCCCGGCGCGAACGTCGAGAAGGCGCAGTCACAGATGGTGGCGACCAGCCAGTCCACGTCGCGCTCGATGCCAACCGGCATCAGCCCGCCGCTGATCGTGGCCTATGACGCAGCAAACGTGCCGGTGCTGCAGGTGTCACTGACCAGCGAACGGCTGGCCGAACACGAACTCTTCGACCTGGCGAACAACTTCGTGCGCGTGCGCCTGGCAACGGTGCAGGGCGCCTCGGTGACGACGCCCTACGGCGGCAAGAACCGGCAGATCCAGGTGGACCTGGACCCGGCTGCGCTCGCGGCCCGCGGGCTCATGGCCAGCGACATCACGGACGCCATCGCCGCACAGAACCTGACCCTGCCGGCCGGCACGCAGAAGATCGGCAACACCGAATTCGACGTGAAGCTCAATGCCAGCACGCCGTCGATCGATGCCCTGAACGACCTGCCGCTGAAATCCGCAGCAGGCGGACTTTTCCTGCGGGATGTGGCCCAGGTGCGCGACGGCTTCACGCCGCAGACCAACATCGTGCGCGTGGACAGCCAGCGCGCCGCGCTGCTGCAGATCCAGCGCAGCGGTGGCGCCTCGACGCTGGACATCATCTCGCGCATCAAGGAAGCCCTTCCGCAGGTCGCCTCGACGCTGCCGGAAGACCTGCGCATGGACGTCATCGGCGACCAGTCAGTGTTCGTGCGTGCGGCCATCAACGGCGTGATGCACGAGGGCCTGATCGCCGCCTGCCTCACCGCCCTGCTGATCCTGGTGTTCCTCGGCAGCTGGCGCAGCACGCTGATCATCTGCATCTCGATACCGCTGTCGATCATGGCCGCGATCATCGCGCTCTCGGCAACGGGACAGACGATCAACATCATGACGCTGTCGGGTTTCGCGCTGTCCATCGGCATCCTCGTCGACGATGCGACGGTGACGATCGAGAACATCAACGCGCACCTGGAGCAGGGCAAGGACATCACGACCGCGATCCGCGATGGCGCGCAGCAGATCGTGTTGCCGGCACTGGTGTCGGTGCTGTGCATCTGCGTCGTGTTCGTGCCGATGTTCTTCCTCAGCGGCGTGGCGCAGTTCCTCTTCGCGCCGATGGCGCAGGCCGTGATCTTCTCGTTGTTGGCCTCCTTCGTGCTTTCGCGCACGCTGGTGCCGACGCTTGCCAAGTACTGGCTTGCTACGCAACCCGTCGTCCACCACGCGACGCTCGCGACGGCAAAAGGCTTCAGGGAACGCTTCGATGCCGGATTCCTCGCGCTGCGCGAAGGCTACGAGCACGTGTTGTCCGGTGTCCTGCGGCGGCCGCTGCGCTTCGCCACGGCCTTCCTGGCCGCTGCCATCGCCTCGCTGGCCCTGGTGCCCGCGCTCGGTACGGACTTCTTCCCGGCTGTCGATGCGGGACAGATCAAGTTGCACGTCCGGGCCCGCGGCGGACTGCGCGTCGAGGAAACCGCAGCCCTCTGCGACCGCATCGAGGCCGCCATCCGCGAGATCATCCCGGAGCGGGAGATCCAGACCCTCGTGGACAACATCGGCATGCCGCAGAGCGGCCTGAACCTGATCTACAACAATTCGGGGCCGACCGGCAGCGGCGACGCGGACATCCTGCTGACCTTGAAGCCGGCCCATGGCCCGACCGCAGGCTACGTCGCGCAGTTGCGGCGGACGCTGCCCGAACGTTTCCCGGGCACGGACTTCGCCTTCCTGCCAGCGGACATCGTCAGCCAGATCCTCAACCTCGGCCTGCCCACGCCGATCGACGTGCAGATCGTCGGCAACAACATCGACGCGAACCGCGACGTGGCACGCAAGCTGCTGGACAGGCTGCGCGGCATTCCAGGTCTCGTCGACCTGCGCATGCAGCAGAGTTACGACCGGCCGCAACTCCTGCTCGACGTGGATCGCGACCAGGCACGCGACATTGGGCTCACGCAAAGACAGATCGCACAGGACCTGCTGATCAACCTGAGTGGCAGCTTCCAGACCACGCCGGCGTTCTGGCTGAACCCGGCCAATGGCGTGCAATACCTCATCGCCACGCAGACACCACAGCATCGGCTGAGCTCGGCGGCAGACCTGCTCGCGCTGCCGCTCGGCCCGGACTCGGGTGGCTCCAGCCGGACGCTCGGCCAGCTGACCGATCTGGCGTTCCACACGGGCCCTTCAGTCGTCTCGCACTACAACGTGCAACCCGTGCTGGACCTGTACGGCGACGTGGCGGGTCGCGACTTCGGTGGCGTGGCCCGGGAACTGCGCGCAGCGGTGGAGGCTGCCCGCAAGGACCTGCCGCGCGGCACGCGCATCGAACTGCGGGGACAGCTGGAGACGATGGATTCGTCTTTCTCCGGGCTGTCGACCGGCCTCGCGCTCGCGATCCTGCTGATCTACCTGCTGCTCGTCGTGATGTTCCAGTCCTGGACCGACGCCCTGATCATTGTTGCAGCGCTGCCCGCCGCGCTCGCCGGCATCGCCTGGTGCCTGTTCCTGACCGGCACGACGCTCTCGGTGCCCGCCTTCACCGGCGCCATCCTGTGCATGGGCGTGGCCACGGCGAACAGCATCCTGGTCGTGAGCTTCGCGCGCGAGCGGCTGGCCGCCGGGCGCGATGCGGCCTCGGCGATGCTGGAGGCCGGGCATGCTCGCCTGCGCCCCGTGCTCATGACGGCCCTGGCGATGCTGGTGGGCATGGCGCCGATGGCGCTCGGACTTGGCGAGGGCAGCGAACAGAACGCCCCGCTCGGCCGCGCCGTGATCGGCGGCCTCGCCTTCGCCACGGTGGCCACGTTGTTCTTCGTGCCGGCCGTTTTCACTTTCCTGCACGCGCGCCGCGCCCGGCGCACGGAATCCGGAGTGCCTGCCCATGTCTGACCGTTCCCGCGCGCGCACGCTGGCCGTGGCCATAGCCGTCGTCGCCGCCCTGCTGGTGGCCCAAGGACTCTTCACGCGCCACCGCGCCTTTGCAGCCCTGCAGGCCAGCAGCGCCGAAGCCGCGGTGCTGGCCGTGACGACAACACGCCCGTCCACCGGCGAAGGCAAGGCCCTGCAGTTGCCCGGCACGTTGCAGCCGCAGAACGAAGCGAATCTCTATGCGCGCAGCCAGGGCTATGTGAAGCGGCTGCATGCCGACATCGGCCAACGCGTGAAGGCGGGCCAGGTGCTGGCCGAGATCGATACGCCGGAACTCGACGAGCAGCTGCGTCAAGCGCGCGCCGACGAGGCCAACGGCAAGGCCGCCGAAGAATTGGCCCGCGCGACGGCCACGCGCTGGCAGGCACTCTTCGACCAGAAGCTCGTCTCGCGCCAGGCGATGGAGGAAAAGCAGGCCGATGCGCGGGCGAAGCGGGCCACGCTGGATTCGCAGGGCGCGAATGTCGCCCGCCTCACGCAGCTACAGGGCTTCCGGCGCTTGGTCGCGCCCTTCGAGGGCACCGTGACCGCCCGCAACGCGGATCTGGGGCAGCTTGTCACGGCCGCCGGCGCGACCAATTCGATGGGCGGCGTCGCACCGTTGTTCCGCATCGCCTCGACCGGCGCGCTGCGCATCTATGTGCAGATACCCCAGACGCAGGCCCCACGGGTGAAGCCCGGCATGATGGCGCGCCTCACGGTGCCGGAAAGGCCGGACCGGGACTATGTCGCCAAGGTGGTGCGCAGCGCAGGAGCCATCGACCCGGCCACCCGTTCATTACGCGTGGAGCTGGCCGTGGAGGACCCGAAGGGCGAACTGCTGACGGGTGCCTTCGCGCATGTGGGCTTCTCGATGGACGGCAGCGGCGGACTGCCGCGGCTGCCTGTCGCAGCGCTGATTTTCCGCGGCAAGGGCGCGCAGGTCGCCGTGCTAGGCACCGATGGAAAAGCCCAGCTGAAGCCGATCAAGATCGGCCGCGATTACGGCACGGAATTCGAGGTCGCCGCCGGCGTCGGTCCGGGGGACGAGGTCGTGCTCAACCCGCCGGATTCGCTGCTGGACGGTCAGGCGTTGCGGCGGGTGGCGGCCCAGCCTGCGGTGGCAACGACGGCGCGTCCGTAGCCAGCGCCGCGTCTTCCGCCTTCTTCGTCATCACGATGATGCTGATGCGGCGGTTGATGGGATTCAGCGGCTCGTTGCGCACGAAGAGCACCGACGATGCGAGGCCCACGACGCGGGCGATCTTGCCTTCGGACAGTCCTCCGTCCAGCAAGGTCCGGCGCGCCATGTTCGCGCGGTCCGCGGAGAGCTCCCAGTTCGTGTAGCTCTTGCCGTTGCCACCATAAGGCTTCGCGTCCGTATGGCCTGAAAGGCTGATGCGGTTGGGTACGGTATTCAGGTGCTTGGCGAGTTCCGCGAGGATCTTCGTCGAGTAATCTTTCAGCTGCGAGCTGCCCGAATCGAACATCGGGCGGTTCTGCTCGTCGACGATCTGGATGCGCAGGCCCTCCGACGTGATGTCGAGCAGCAACTGGTTCTTGAACTGCTGCAAGGTCGGGCTCAGTTCGATCGCCTTCTCGAGCTCCTGCTTGAGCGAATCGAGCTGCTTCTTTTCCTCGGCTTCGGCGAGCTTCATCGCCTCTTCCATCGAGGTGGGCTGGCCCAGGCCCTGGTCCACGCTGGTCGGGCTGGACTTGGGCGCATCGAGCCCGCCGCCGAGATTGATCGGGCTGGTGCTCGCTCCGCCAGGGCCATTCTGGCCGGGCGCCGGCTTCGTGCTCTTGCCGGGCTCCATGCTCGGGTTCTTGAAGTATTCGAACAGGGCCGCGCGCTGTTCCTTCGAAACGGAAGCAACAAGCCACATGACAAGGAAGAAGGCCATCATCGCCGTCACGAAGTCGGCATAGGCGACCTTCCAGGCGCCGCCGTGATGACCGGCCGCCTGTTTCTTCCGCTTGACGACGATGATCGGTCGTTTGCCTTCGTCGGCCATCTTTCAGCGTCCCTGTCAGCCCGTCTTCTTGCGCAGTTCCTGCTCGAGCTCCTGGAAATTCGGACGCACCGCGCTGAACAGCAGCTTGCGCGCGAACTCCACGGCAACCGGAGGCGGGTAGCCACGGACGCTGGCTACAAGGGCCATCTTCACGACCTCGAAGGCCTTGCCCTCTTCGTTGGCCTTGGCCTCCATTGCAGCCGCGATGGGCCCCACGAAACCATAGGCCACGAGGATACCGAGGAAGGTACCGACGAGCGCCGCGCCCACGTGGTGGCCGATCTCGGCCGTACTGGCACCCTCGATGCTGGCCATCGTCGTCACGATGCCCAGCACAGCGGCCACGATGCCGAAACCCGGCAGGGCGTCAGAGACCTTCTGCACGGCATGCGCCGGCTCGGCCGCTTCGTGGTGATGGGTCTCCAGTTCATATTCCAGCAGGCTCTCGAGTTCGTGCGGATCGAGATTGCCGCCCGAGATCAGGCGCAGGCAATCCGTGATGAATTCCATCATGTGATGGTCGGCCAGCACGAACGGGTATTTCTTGAAGATGTCGCTCTGGCCGGGATTCTCGATGTGCTTTTCGATGGCCAGGACGCCGTCCTTACGCGCCATCACGAGAATGTCGTAAATGAGCTTGAGCAACTGGATGTATTCTTGGCGCCCGTAGCGCGCGCCCTTCACCAGCCCCAAGGCACCGGAGAACGCGCCCTTCACAACCTTGATCGGGTTGCTGATGAGGAAGGCGCCCAGCGCCGCGCCACAAATGATCACGATTTCGAGCGGGTGCCAGAGCAGCAGGATACTGCCGCCACTGGCCATGAACCCACCGAGCACGCTGCCGAGGACTACCAGGGTACCGATGATCGCGAGCACGAGTTCCTCCGGGGCAACACCACGCCGGGCACAATCCCTTATCGCACGCGCAGCCGTCCATGGATGTTACGCGAGCCACGGGGATTGCGCAGTCGCAGCACCTCGCCTTTGTGCGACAGCAGGACACTGACCCATGGCACCCGTGCTTCGGCTGGACAGTGTCTCCCTCGCCTTCGGCTCCCGTCCGCTGCTGGAACAGGCCTCTTTGCAGGTCGAGCCGGGCGAACGCGTCTGCATCGTGGGTCGCAACGGCGAGGGCAAGTCCTCGCTGATGCGCCTGGTCGGCGGTGAAACGCTGCCGGATGCCGGCGCGGTCTGGATCCGTCCCGGCGCGCGGGTGGCCCACCTGCCGCAGGACATCGTGTCCGTCGCCGGCGAATCCGTACGCGAAGTCGTCGCAGGAGGCCTGCCCGAGGTGGCCAGACTGCTGGCGGCCTATCACGCGACCTCCGCGGCCTATGCCCGCAGCCATTCCGAGGCCGATGGCGAAAAGCTCGGCCGTCTGATGTCCGCACTGGACGCCGCCCAGGGCTGGCAGATCGAACAGCGGGTCGACACGGTCCTGTCGCACCTCGGTCTCGACGGCGAAGTGGCCTATGAATCGTTGTCGGGTGGCTGGCGGCGGCGTGCGCTGCTGGGCCGCGCCCTGGTCTGCGAGCCGGACCTCCTGCTGCTCGACGAGCCAACGAACCACCTCGACATCGAAGCCATCGAGTGGCTCGAACAGTTCCTGCTCGGCTTCGGCGGCGCGCTACTGTTCGTGAGCCACGACCGCCGCTTCGTGAACACGCTGGCCACTCGTGTCATCGATCTGGACCGCGGGCACCTGAGCAGCTGGCCCGGCAACTACGACGCCTATGTGCAGAAGAAGGCCGAGCAGCTCGCGAACGAGGCCAAGGAAAACGCGCTCTTCGACAAGAAGCTCGCGCAGGAAGAGGTCTGGATCCGCAAGGGCGTCGAGGCCCGCCGCACCCGCAACGAAGGCCGCGTGCGCGCGCTGAAGGCGATGCGCGAAGAGCGCCGGGACCGTCGCGACCGCGTCGGCAGCCTGAACGCCGGCGTGCAGGAAGCGGCCGTATCCGGAAAGCTCGTGTTCGAAGCCGAGGACGTGGACGTCTCCTATGGAGACCGCACGGTGATCCGCGGCTTCTCGGGCCGGGTGCTGCGCGGTGACCGCATCGGTATCGTCGGCCCCAATGGTGCGGGCAAGAGCACGCTGATCAAGCTGTTGCTCGGTGAACTCGAACCCTCCGCCGGCAAGGTCACGCGCGGCACCAAGCTGGAAGTCGCCTATTTCGACCAGCAACGCGCGACGCTCGACCTCGACGCCACGGTGATGGACAACGTCACCGATCGCACGGACTACGTCTGTGTGAACGGCGAGAACCTGCACGTCTCGGGGTACCTGCGGAATTTCCTGTTCCGGCCGGACCAGCTCAAGACACCGGCCAGCGCGCTGTCCGGCGGCGAGCGCAACCGCCTGCTGCTCGCGAAGCTGTTCGCGCAGCCAGCCAACCTGCTGGTGCTCGACGAACCGACCAACGACCTGGACATCGATACGCTGGAACTGCTGCAGGAACTGGTGGCGGATTTCTCGGGCACACTGCTGCTTGTGAGCCATGACCGCGCCTTCCTCGACAGCGTGGTGACTAACCTCTTCGTGCTCGATGGCACGGGCCGCGTTCAGGATTTCGTCGGCGGCTACAGCGATTGGGCCATCTGGCGCGATGCACGCCATGCCGCCGCACAACGCGGCGCATCGATACCCGCTGCAAAGCCAGTCCCCGCTCCTGCCCCCGTGCTGCCGGCGGCACAGCCCGCGAAACGCAAGCTGTCGTTCAAGGAACAGCGTGAACTGGCGACGCTGACCACGCGGATGGAAGAGATCGAGGCGGAAAAGGCCGAACTGGACCGACGCATCGCCGAGCCTACGTTCTATGCACAGGACCATGCCACGGTCAGCGCGGAACTGTCGCGCGTGGCGACGCTCGATGCGGAACTCGACGCCGCACTGGCGCGATGGGTAGAGCTGGAAGGATAGGATCGATGAGCGAACAAGAGCGCGGTCGCCCCGACGGTCGCCGCAGCATCCGCAGTTTCGTCGTCCGCGCCGGGCGCATGACCGCGGGACAGGAAAAAGCGCATACCGATTTCTGGCCGCTGTACGGCCTGCCCTATTCGCCGCAGCCGGCGGACCTCGACGCGCTGTTCGGTCGCCAGGCCCCTCGCGTGGTGGAGATCGGCTTCGGCAATGGCGACCATCTGGCGCAGATGGCCGCAGCGCGCCCCGACGCGGACTGCCTCGGCATCGAAGTCCACCCGCCGGGCGTGGGCCACCTGCTGCAACTCGTCGCCACGGGCGGCCTGACCAACGTACGCATCAGCAACCACGATGCAGTGGAAGTGCTGGAAAACCAGATTCCGCCGGCTTCCCTCGACGAAGTCTTCATCCTGTTCCCGGACCCCTGGCACAAGAAGCGCCATCACAAACGACGGATCGTGCAGGACGACTTCCTCGACCTTATCGCCTCGCGCCTGAAGCCGGGCGGGGTGCTGCGCCTGGCAACGGACTGGGTGCCCTACGCCGAGCACATGCTCGAATGCCTCGCGCGCCATGCGCACTACGAAAACCTGTCGCCAAGCGGTGATTACGTCGCGCGGGATGCGGAGCGCGTGCCGACGCGCTTCGAACGGCGCGGCGAACGGCTCGGTCACGAAACCCGCGACCTCGCCTTTCGCCGGCGCGCCTGAGATGGCGCGGGTGGTTTAACCGACAGCCGGGAAACTGCCGCGCAGGCCGTCGATCACGTACTGCACGGACAATGCGCCCAGCACGACGCCGAACAGGCGGTTCAGCACGTTCGCGCCGGTCACGCCCATCACCCGCATGATGGGCGAGGCGAGATACAGCACCCCCAGCGCGATCGCGAGCACCACCGCCACGCAAACCAGCAGGCCCAGCGTCAGCAGGGGCTTGCCTTCGGCGGGCCCGAACGCCAACAGGATGGTGGCGAGCGCGCCGGGCCCCGCGATGAACGGGAAGGCCAGCGGGAACACCGAGATATCGGCGCGCTTGCGACCCTCTTCTTCTTCGGGATCCGAGGTGCGCGTGCCGGACGTGCGCGCGAAAACCATCTCCAGCGCGATCAGGAACAACAGCAGTCCGCCAAAGATACGGAAGGCATCGATACTGATGCTCATCAGTCGCAGGAAGGGGCCGCCTACCAGCGAAAACACGAACAGGATCGCCGCCGCGATCGCGATGCCCTTGCGGGCCGTGCGGCGGCGTTCGGCCTCGGTGAGGCCTTCGGTGAGCGCCATGAAGATCGGGATCACCGAGACAGGCTCGACGACCACGAGGAACACGACGAAGAAAGTCAGCAACTGGTCGATCATGTGGCTTTGCGCAAATTACCGGGCTTGTCGCTGCGGCGCGGGCAGGAGCACGATCATACGACGTAGCAGGGGAGGATCAGCGATGGCAATGCCTCGACGATTTCCGCCGGTGGTCGGCGACTGGTTCGCGGGACGGGAGGGCCTGTTCGAGGTCGTCGCGATCGACGACGCGGACGGGACCATCGAGATCCAGCACCTCGACGGCAGCGTCGAAGAACTCGAGCTGGATGACTGGACACTGCGTTGCAAGGGCAGCAGCCTGCAGCCGGCCGACCAGCCGGAAGATTACTCTGGCGCGATCGACATCGAACCGGACGAACCCTTCCTCGATGGCCTGGGTGCGCCGCACTGGGTCCAGGGCATGGGCTCGGAGCGAGGACTGGAGGGGCTGGACCTCTTCGAATGAGGCCGGTCCGGCAGGCGCCCTACCAATAGCGCGTGGCGAGGGCGTCAACGTCCAGCGGCGTGGCCGTGCGCACCTCGCCGTTTTCCACGACCACCGTCACCGGCTTCAGCGATTCACCGACGCAGGGACCCATCACGCAGGCACCGGATCGCTTGTCGAACACGGCTCCATGCGACAAGCACAGGATCAGTTTCCCATCGGGCGTCAGGAATCGGTCGGGATGGAAGTTGAGCCGGTGGCCCGCGTGGGGGCAATGGTTCACGAAGCCCCGCACCGCGGCGCCCTCGCGCACCAGCAGGCCCCGCAACGGCCAATCCCCCTCGCCCAACACGAAGCCCTTGGTGTTGCCGTCTGCGATGTCATCCAGGCGGCACAGCACCGTGCCAGCCGGAACGACAGCATTGCGAAGGGGCTCGCTCATCGATCACCGCCCTCGTCGTAGGCATCGATCAGTCCGCGGCGACTCATCCACGCGAACAACAACAGTCCGGGGACGGCCACGATCGTCGACAACACGTAGAAATGGACGAAGCCCAACTGCTCGATCAAACCGCCCGCAGTCGTGCCGGTGAGCACGCGTCCGATGACGCTGGAGGCCGCCGACAACAGCGCGAACTGCGCAGCGGTGTAACGCAGATCGCAGAGCGCGGAGAGATAGGCCACGACGGTGACGCCCCCGATGCCGCTGGCGAGGTTTTCGAATCCGATCGCGCCAGCCATGGCCCAGTTCGAATGTCCGGCCAGCGCCAGCCCCGCGAAACTGAGATTGGAGACGGCCATCAGGAACAGGCTCCACAACACCGAACGTTTCAGACCGATGCGGCTGAACAGCCAGCCGCCGATGAAGATGCCGGCGAGGTAGGCCCAGAAGCCGAAACCGACGTCGTAGAAAGCGATCTCGTCGTTGGTGTAGTGCAGTTCTTCGAACAGCAGCCGGAAGGTGAGGTTCGCGATCGTGTCACCGACCTTGTGCAGCAACACGAACAGCAGAACCAGCACCGCGCCGCGTCGGCGCAGGAATTCTGCGAGCGGATCGACGATGGAATGCAGCACGCTCCGCAGGCCTTCGCGGCGCACGGGCTCCCGGCGCCGGGTCGGCTCGCCCAGCACCAGGCCGGCCACCATGGCCGGTAGCGCCAGCAACGCGCAGGTCACATAGCCCGCGCTCCAGCCCCAACGGCCTGAGATGAGCAGCGCCAACGCCGCGGCAAGCACCGAACCGATGCGCCAGCCGTACTGCGACATGCCGGCGCCGACGCCCAACTGGCGCGACTCGAGTGATTCGATGCGATAGGCGTCGATGACGATGTCGTAGGTCGCACCGGCGAAGGCCACGAGTATCGCGGCAGTGGCCGTGCCGGCAAGGTCGTTGCGCGGATCGACGAATGCCAGGTTCGTGATCGCGGCGATGACGAGCAGGCCTGCGAACAACAGCCAGGATACCCGTTGGCCGAGGCTGCCCAGCAAGGGCAGGCGCACGCCATCGACGACCCAGGCCCAGAGGAATTTCAGGTTGTAGACGAGGAAGGCCAGCGAGAAAGCCGTGACGGTGCTCTTGCGAATGCCGTCCTGCGCCAGGCGCGTCGTCAGCGTCGCGGCGATCATCGCGTAGGGCGCGCCGGAGGACACGCCAAGGAACAGCGCACCCAACGGCGCGGCTTCCGTGTACGGTCGCAGTCCGGCCGGCAAGGCCGCGCGCCAACCAGCGCCTTCGGTCACAGCGCGTAATCCAGTGTCAGCGGCGCGTGGTCGGAAAAGCGCTCGTCCTTGTAAATGGACGCCGATCGGGCCTTGCCCTTGAGGCCCGGCGTCACGAGCTGGTAGTCGATACGCCAGCCCACGTTCTTCGCCCAGGCCTGACCGCGGTTCGACCACCAGGTGTACTGGTCCGGGCCCGGCTCGACTTCACGGAATGCATCCCCATAGCCCACCTCGTCGAACAAGGTATCCAGCCAGGCACGCTCTTCCGGCAGGAAGCCCGAGTTCTTCTGGTTGGACTTCCAGTTCCGCAGGTCGATTTCCTTGTGCGCGATGTTCCAGTCGCCGCAGAGGACCGTCTCGCGCTTGGCGCGCGCGAGCTGCTTCATGTGCGGCAGAAAGGCGTCTAGGAAACGGAACTTCGATTCCTGGCGGTGCGGGCCAGCCGAGCCGGAGGGCAGGTACAGGGACACGACCGCGAAATCGCCGAAGCGCGCCTCCAGATAACGGCCCTCGTCGTCAAATTCCGGCACGCCGAAGCCGCGGATCACCGCATCCGGCTTGCGGCGGCTGTAGAGCGCGACACCGGCATAGCCGGGCTTCTTCGCATCGCAGAAATTCGCGGTATAGCCGGGCAATTCGACGCCATGGCCATCCAGCTGGTGTTCCTGCGCCTTGGTTTCCTGCAGGCAGATGACGTCCGCATCCTGCGCGGCGAGCCAGGTGAAAGCCCCCTTCTTCGCGGCGGAGCGGATCCCGTTGACATTGAGGGTGATGATTTTCACGCGGCCATCATAACGGCAAGCTGGCATTGACACCCCTGACCGCACGGTGGCAGCGTGCCGGCGACACGACGCACGGAATGAACATGCAGCCCTACCAGATCGCTTTCCTCGAACTCGCGCTCGCCAAGAACGCCCTGCGCTTCGGGGAGTTCACGCTCAAGTCGGGCCGAGTGAGCCCGTATTTCTTCAACGCCGGCGCCTTCGACGACGGCGCCTCGCTGGCGGTGCTCGGGCGCTGCTATGCGGATGCCATCGCTGCGTCCGGGCAGTCCTTCGACATGCTGTTCGGCCCGGCCTACAAGGGCATTCCGCTTGTCGCCGCCACGGCCGCGGCACTGCAGGAACGGCATGGGCGCAACCTGCCCTTCGCCTTCAACCGCAAGGAAGCCAAGACGCATGGCGAGGGCGGCATGATCGTCGGTCGCGCCCTGGCCGGTCGCGTACTGATCGTCGACGACGTCATCACGGCCGGCACGGCGATCCGCGAGTCGATCGAGATCATCCGCGCCGCGGGCGCAACCCCGGCGGCGGTCGCCCTCGCGCTGGACCGGCAGGAAAGGGGCCGCAATCCGGCAACTGGCGAAACCCTGACGGAATCGGCAGTCCAGGAAGTCGCGCGGCTTTACGCTATCCCCTGCATCAGCATCCTGACGCTTGCCACGCTGATCGATGCCGTCCGGGAAGGCGCGGGCTCCCTGCCACGCGAATTCCTGCCGGCGATGGAAGCCTATCGCGACCGCTACGGCGCTTGAGGCAGGAGAGGTCCACCGCATGAGACAACCGCTTCGATTCGGTATCTGGCTGCTTGCCGCAACCATCGGCCTGTCCCCCGCCATCGATGCCGCGACGCCCGCGAAGCCCGCCACGAAGAGTGGCAAGCCGCCGACCACCTACAAGTGGGTGGACGAGAACGGCATGACGCATTACGGGGACGGACTGCCTCTCGAGGCCGCCCACGTCGACGCCCAGGTGCTGAACCGAAATGCGATTGCCGTACGGGAAGTGCCTGCCACGAAGCCGGCGCCCCAGGAGGGTTCGCCGAAGACACAGGTCGACGAAGGCCTCCAGGAAGCAGAGCAACGGCGCGACCGCGTGCTGCTCTCGACTTACACATCCCTGCGCGACATCGAACGCTTGCGCGATGAACGCGTGTCGCAGATCAACAGCCAGATCACGTCGACGCGGGGCTATATCGAGACGGTCACGCAGCGACTGGAGACGCTGCGCCAGCGCGCATTCCGGTTCAAGCCTTATGCCGCATCGCCCGAAGCGCGCCGCATGCCGGACACGCTGACGGCGGAACTGGTGCAGGCGCTGAACGAAGAGCGCCTGCGGCGCGAGTTTCTTGCGGCACGCGAGCAGGAAGCTAAAAACACGCGCGACAGCTTCCAGGCCGACGCCGACCGCTACCAGAAGCTGGTCGGCCGGTGACGCCGCGGCTGCGGCACACCGGCCGCAGCCTTACTTGACGCTGTAACCCCGACCGGTCAGGCAGGCGCTGATCGCCCTGTCGTATTCCGCGCGTTCCGTCGCACGGTATTCCGACTCAGTCGGGTCGTAGTGCACCTGGTCCGCTGCCCAGCGATGGCACTGATAACGGTCTTCAGCCTGCTGCGATTCGCTCTGCCCTTTCGTCGGGTAGATGAACAGTTCCCGAGTCGTGGCAGATTCGCTGACCCGGTCTTCGTCTTCATCATCGTCACGGTCATTGCCATACGGCGAACGCGCGACCGTGTAGCCGCGACGGATCGGGTCGTACAGGTAGTAGGTGTCATCCGCCAGGTAATAGCGCGTGCCGCCGTACCAGAAGGTCGAGTAGTACGCAGGCAGGTAAGGCACGAACAGGCCGAACGGTGCCGACACGATCAGGTAGCTGCCGCCATAGGGGCGGTACCAGCGATTGCCGTGCTGGTAGTACGGCGTACCGGCCCAGTAATACTGGCGGTAACCGGGGGGAACTCGTGGCACGACGCGCTCCGGACGCGCGCGGTAGTCGAATCCGCGGGCGACCGGCGGCGCGAAGACCGCACCCGGTGGCGGCCGGAAGTCGCGACGATCGCGGGGCACAGCAGGCGACGGACCGAAAGTCGGCGGCGGACGCGGATCGCGACGGGCGTCAGGCCGCGCATCGGGACGAGCAGGCTGAGGAGCCGCAACCGGACCCTCCTGCTTTCGGCCACGTCGGGCGTCGCGCTCCTCCTCATGCCGCTCAGGATCGCCGGATATGCGGTCCATGGCCAAGGCAGGCATGGCCTGCAGGCCCAGCGCGATGATGGCAAAAGTGAAAACCCTGCTCGGCTTGCTCATGGCGCACCTCACTTGACGGAGTAGCCGCGGCCCTCCAGGCACGCGGACATCGCACGGCGATACTCGCCGGCTTCACGACGCTGGCGCTGATCGCCGCGACGCGTCTGGATCTGTTCGACCTGCTGTTGCTGCGAGCTCTCGGCGGCGGCACCCAGCAGGCCACCGGCGGCAGCGCCCACGATGGCGCCGCTGCCCGCATTGCGCGGTCCAGAGACGATCGCGCCGATGACGGCACCGGCAATGGCAGCGCCGACCGTGGCCTCACCCGGCGCCCGCGACGGCACGACTGTCACGCGTTCCTGCGGCGGGAGGCTGCGGCCCGGATCGAAGCCCGTCTGCTTGACGGCCCAGTTGTAGCACTCGTAGCGGTCGCGGTCCTGCTGCTCCGTGCTCTGCCCCTTCGTCGGGTAGAAGTACACGCGCGGCGGCTCCGGCGGGGCCTCTTCCGCAACGCGCTGCCGG
>CANGMU010000029.1 GCA_947454665.1 Pseudomonadota bacterium
GCATTCGGTGTAGCTGCGGTATTTCGACAAGAGCACGCGCACGTGCATCTTGTAGGCCTTGCGTTCCAGGTAATCGAAGAAGCCCTTCACGCCGTACCAGTGCTTGCGGCCGGACTTGCCGTCGCCCTTGAGGACCCAGTCGCGCTGCGCGGGCGTCAGCTCCTGGTAAGGCACGTCTAGCGGGATGTCGCCGGTCTTCGCATATTTCTCGAGGTCGTCCTGGCACTCCTTGCCGGAGGGTGTCTGCCAGGGCTTGATCGCGCCCTGACGCAGCGTCTTCTGCGTGTCCGGCACGACGAGGCCGTAATCAATGCCGATCACGCGGCCGAAACCCTTGCAGCAGTCGCAGGCGCCGAGCGGCGAGTTGAACGAGAAGCTGCTGGGCACGGCTTCCGAATAGGACAGGTCGCAGTCCGCGCAGTGCAGGTCGGTGGACCAGCGCCACACGGCGGTCTCCCCGGCGCCCTCGTCATCGAGTGCGTGGACGGACACGCGGCCCTGGCCCGCCTTCAGCGCAGCTTCAATGGCTTCGGTGACGCGCGACGGATCCGCGCCCGCGAAGCGGAAGCGGTCCTGCACGACGGTGAACGTGCCGGGCTTTGTCTGCGGCGATTCATGGAAGCGCGTATAGCCCTGCGACTCCAGCAGCTGCTTCATGCCGGGCACGTCCAGCTTCTCCGGCAGCGTCACCGTGAAGCACACCAGCAGACGCGGATCGCCGCAGGCCGCGGCCGCCTCGCCGAGGGCGGTGTGGATCGAGGCGGGGCTGTCACGCCGCACCGGCTTGCCGCAGCCGCGGCAGTGCAGGACGCCCGCCCGCGCATAGAGCAGCTTCAGGTGGTCGTTCAGCTCGGTCATCGTGCCGACGGTCGAGCGCGAGGTGCGCACCGGGTTCGTCTGGTCGATGGCGATGGCCGGCGGGATGCCTTCGATGCGATCAACCTGCGGCCGGTCCATGCGGTCGAGGAACTGTCGCGCGTAGGGCGAGAACGTCTCGACATACCGGCGCTGGCCCTCCGCGTAGAGCGTGTCGAAGACCAGCGAGGACTTGCCCGAGCCGGAGACGCCGGTGACGACGATGAGTTCGTTCAGCGGCAGGTCAACGGACAGGTTGCGGAGGTTGTTCTGGCGTGCGCCGTGGATTCTGATCACGTCGCGTTGCCTCGTGCCCTGCGCAGGCGGGCGAAATTCAGGGCTGTGAAGAACGCACCGCAGGCCGCGACGCCGATCATGCCGGTGGACCCCAGCACGGCAAGCGCCTGGCCCGCAACGGCCACGCCCAGCGCCTGGCCCAGGAAATAGCTCAGCGCAAAGGCCGCCACCGCGGCACCGCGGCGTTCCGGCGCCATCTGCGTGGCATTGGTCTGCAGCGTGTTGTGCAGCATGTAGAAGCCCAGGCCCATCGTGAAGCAGGCCGCGGCAACGACCGACAGATTCGGTGCGAGGGCAACGGTGATCATCATCGCCATCACGATCGTGCCGCCCAGGTTGATGAGTCCCAGTTCGCCGATGCGGCCTAGCAGCTTGCGGGCGCTGAAGGCAAAGACGAGGCCACCCATTCCGAAGAGCATCGCAGCGGAGCCGGCGAGCGTCAGCGAGATATCAAGCGTCCGGTGCAAATGGGTCGCGAAGAAGGCGAAGGCGCCCAGCACGAAGGCGCCCTCCAGGAATACCGACAGCATCACCGTGCGCGCCCAGGGTTCGCGCAGCACGAGCAGGAATTCCCGCAGCAAGCCGGATGCACCACCGGCGGCGCGCGACGTGGCGACGGGTGTATCCAGGCCCTTGCGCATCCGCTGCAGCAGCACCGTGCTCACCGCGAACAGGGCCGCGATCACCACGAAGGGGACGTGGCGACCGAAATGGTCCGCCGACAGGCCGCCCAGCAATTGCCCCATCGCCACGCCGAAGATCTGTCCGATCGAGAAGCGCGCCAGCACGGGTTGCCGTCGTTCATAGGGCACCGAGTCGCCGATCCACGCCATGGCAAGCGGGATCAGCGCAGCGGATGTCACGCCGGCTGCGATGCGCGCGCCGATCAGGCTGCCGAGACCTGGCGCGAGCGCGCAGGCCAGGGTTGCGATCGCACAGCCGCCGCAACCCCAGGTGATGACGCGCAGCTTGCCGAAGCGGTCGCCCAACGGCCCGAAGAACAGCTGGCTCACCGCGTAGCCGAGCGAAAAGCAGGTGATGACCCAGGCCGCTGCCGACACGGGCACGCCGAAGTCCGCGCCGAGCCGCGGCAGCAGCGGATCCAGCACGCGCTGGGACATGCCGCTGCCCAGGCCCGCGACGGCCAGTACCGTCACGGCGCCCAGCACCAGCCGCTCGTGCGCGGCATCGTGGCCGCGCGTCGTGTGGGACGGGGAATTCACGCACGCATGGTACCGTAGCCCTGATGTTCGACGCCGTGCTCTTCGACATGGATGGCCTGCTGCTCGATTCCGAGCGCGTGCTGATGCAAGCCTGGACCGCCGCTGCAGCGGAAGAGGGCATCACGATCCCGCACGAGGTCTATACGGCCGTCATCGGGCGCGCGATGCAGGAGTCCCAGGCGCTGTTCACGCAGATGCTGGGCGGCATCGAGCGGCATGCGCACCTGCGCGCGAAGGTCGTCGAGCGATTGCATGCCCGGCGCGAGGGCCCCGTGTTCCCGCTGAAACCAGGCGTCGTGGAATTGCTCGGCGCGCTGCGCGCACGGCGTGTGCCCTGCGCCGTCGCGTCCTCCTCCGGTGTCGACGAGATCCGGCACCGGCTCGAGGTCGTCGGCGTCCTTCATCATTTCGACGCGGTTGCTGGCGGCAACGAGGTGTCGCGCGGCAAGCCGGATCCGGCAGTCTATGAGCTCGCGGCCTCCCGGCTTGGTGTGTCGGCTCACGCCTGCATTGCCTTCGAGGACAGCGAGAACGGCGCACGGGCGGCGCTCGCGGCCGGCGCCACGCTCGTCGTCGTGCCCGACCTGCGGCGACCGGCCGATGAGGTCATGACGCGATGCCTGCATGAGTTGGCGTCGCTGCACGATGCGCGCGAGCACTTGCCGCGCTGGTTCCCGGACCGCTTCCTGCTAGAGTCTGCCTAGTCATAAAAAACGAGAACCGGGGGGTTCCATGACCAGAACAACGTCCTTGCTTGCCACTTCGGCCCTGGCGGCCGTCCTTGCCTTGACCGTGGGCTGCGCGACGACCGGTGGCGGTGGCGCCAAGCCGTCTGCCGCCGTCACCGCAGCCGTTGCCGACAAGACTCGTCCCGAAGCCGACCGCACGCGCGACGCCGACCGCAAGCCGGCCGAGGTGATCGCCTTCGCCGGCATCAAGGCTGGCGACAAGGTGGGCGATATCATGCCGGGCGGCGGCTACTTCACCCGCCTCTTCAGCGGTGTCGTCGGGGCCAAGGGCACGGTCTATGCGCTGGCACCGGCACGCGCGGCGAATGCGCCGGCCAATGCCCCGGACATGTCGGCCGGCGTGAAGGCGATTGCCGCCGAGCCGAACCACAAGAACGTGAAGGTCGCGCCCATGGATGTGGCGATTCCCGTGCCGGAAAAGGTCGACGTCATGTGGACGTCGCTGAACTACCACGACTTCCAGAACCGTCCGGGCGACTACCTGAAGACCTTCAACAAGTGGGTCTACGATGCGCTGAAGCCGGGCGGCATCTACATCGTGATCGACCATGCAGCCAAGGTCGGCGCGGGCAAGACGACAACGTCGACGCTCCATCGCATCGAGCCGGCCTTCGTGAAGCAGGAAGTGATCGCGGCCGGCTTCCAGTTCGTCGGCGAGAGCAATGTGCTGGCGAACCCCGCGGACGATCGTTCGCAGCTCGTGCGTGAGACGGGCATCCGCGGCAAGACGGACCAGTTCGTCTACAAGTTCCGCAAGCCCAAGTAAGTCGACATGGCCGCTTCATGCTGGATGAAGCCGGTCATCCTCACGCTCGCCCTGGCGGGCGCGGGGATGGGCGGGCGGGCCGATGCAGCATCCTGCGACAGGACCTGCCTCGAAGGCGTCGCCGATCGCTACCTCGTCGCGCTCACGTCGCGGGATCCCTCGAAGGCGCCGCTCGCCAAGGGCGTGCGCTACGCGGAGAACAATGTCGTGCTGCCGCTGCCGGATGGTCTCTGGCGCACGGCCAGCAGATTGGGCAACTACCGCCTCGTCGTGACGGATACCACCTGGCAGACCGTCGGCCTGTACGCAAAGCTGCAGGAAAACGGCGCGCCCGTGTTGCTCGCCAGTTTCCTGAAGGTGAAGGACGGCAGGATCACCGAGATCGATGCGCAGGTCGCGCGCCTGACCGACACGACAGGCAGCGGCACGCCGGCCAACCTGCGCGAGGACCAGTTGGGTGATGCGCCGCGTGCGCAGTTCCTGACCGCGCTGCCTCAGGCGATGCGGCGCTCGCGTGCCGAGCTCGCGTCCATCGCCAACAGCTATTACACCGGGCTTGAAAACAACCGCGGCGAGAAGGTCCCGCCTTTCGCCGAGGATTGCCTGCGGCTTGAGAACGGCACGCAGACCTCCGGTCGCACGCTGCCGTCCGGTGGCCAGCCCAATGGCATGCACTACAGCTGCCGTGAAGCCTTTGGGCTGGGCTATTACCGGGACGACACCCGCCTGCGCAACCGCCGCATCCTCGCCATCGACGAAGAACGCGGCCTGGTTTATGCGACGGTGTTCTTCGACCACGATGCGTCCATCCGGGAGTACAAGCTCAAGGACGGCCGGGACGTGGCCGTGAAGAACACCGGGCCGTGGACCTGGAGCACGCAGGAGCTGTTCCAGGTGAATGCGGGCGGGAAGATCAGCCAGGTCGAGGCGGTGCTCATGGCCGTGCCCTACGGGCAGCGTCCGGCGTTCAGCACCGGCCAGCATTTCCCCAGTCCGCAGGCCGATCGAGACGGATTCAAGGAATACTGAAACCGTGTACGAAGCCCGGCACCAGCGACCGCTGACCCAGGCGGCCTTTCTCCGCCGCCTCTGGGGCCATGGGCTGCTGGCGGCGGGGCTGGTCGTGGGCTCGCTGGGTCTGGGCATGCTGGGCTATATGCACTATGAACAGCTGCCCGCGGTCGATGCTTTCCTGAATGCCGCGATGCTGCTCGGCGGCATGGGGCCGGTGGACCCGCCCCACACCGTGGCGGGCAAACTTTTCGCCGGCGCCTATGCCCTCTACGCCGGGCTGCTGTTCCTGCTCTCTGCGGCCCTGATGTTCACGCCGGTGCTCCACCGGCTGCTGCACCGCTTCCACTGGCCCGACGACGAACGATAGCCGCGGGCCAGCCGGGGTAAACTCCCTGCCATGTCACCGGTCGTCAGCTCCACTCCCCGCCCGCTCGCCGTTGCAGCGCCCCAGTCGCGCCCTGCGGCCCCGTTCCTGCCCATGACGCGTGCCGAGATGGACGCGCTGGGCTGGGACCAGTGCGACGTCATCATCGTCACGGGCGATGCCTACGTGGACCACCCGAGTTTCGGCATGGCGATCATGGGTCGACTGCTCGAGGCCCAGGGCTTCCGCGTCGGCATCATCGCGCAGCCGGACTGGCACGGCCCCGAGGCCTTCCGCGCGCTGGGTCGTCCGCGCCTGTTCTTCGGCATCACGGCCGGGAACATGGATTCGATGGTGAACCGCTATACCTCCGACAAGCGTATCCGCAGCGACGATGCGTACACGCCGGGTGGCGAGGCGGGCAAGCGGCCGGACCGTTCGGTCATCGTCTACGCGCAGCGTGCGCGCGAGGCTTACAAGGATGTGCCGCTGGTCATCGGTGGCATCGAAGCTTCGCTGCGTCGGATCGCGCACTTCGACTACTGGTCTGAAAAGGTGCGTCGCTCGATCCTCATGGACGCGAAGGCTGACCTGCTCGTCTATGGCAATGCCGAGCGGCAGATCACCGAGCTTGCGCGTCGGCTCGATGCCGGCGAAGAGATCGGCCAGATCACCGACCTGCGGGGCACGTCCTTCGTGCGGCGTGGCCACGGTGCCGACTACATCGAGATCGATTCGACGCACCTGGATGCGCCCGGTCCGCTGAATCCGCCGATCGACCCGTACGCGATGGAGCCGGGCAAGCCCGCGCAGGCCGGCGAAACGGAAGAGCCCGTCGAGCCGCATGCCGCGGAAGGCACCGAAGCTGTCGTGCGCTTCGTGCGCCGTGTGAAGTCCACCGACCGCGATCGCAGCGTGATCCGCCTGCCATCCTTCGAGCAGGTCGAGACCGATCCGGTGATGTATGCGCATGCGTCGCGCATCCTGCACCTGGAGGCGAACCCCGGTAACGCGCGCGCGCTCGTGCAGCGGCATGGCAACACGGACGTGTGGCTCAACCCGCCGCCGATCCCGCTTGCGATGGGCGAGATGGACCTCGTCTACGAGCTGCCCTACCAGCGCCGGCCGCATCCGTTCTATGGCAACGCCGAGATCCCGGCGTACAAGATGATCCGCTTCTCGATCGCGATCCAGCGCGGCTGCTTCGGGGGTTGCAGCTTCTGCTCGATCACCGAGCACGAAGGCCGCGTGATCCAGAACCGCAGCGAAGGCTCGATCCTCAAGGAGATCGAGACCATCCGCGACACGGTGCCCGGCTTCACCGGCGTGATCTCGGACCTGGGCGGCCCGACGGCGAACATGTATCGCATCGCCTGCAAGAGCCGCGAGATCGAGAAGAACTGCCGCCTGCCGTCTTGCGTCTTCCCGACGGTCTGCTCGAACCTCAACACCGACCATTCGCCGCTGATCGAGCTCTATCGCAAGGCGCGCGCGCTGCCCGGCATCAAGAAGATCCTGATCGCCTCTGGCGTGCGCTATGACCTGGCGATCGAATCGCCCGAGTACGTAAAGGAACTTGCGCAGCACCACGTCGGCGGCTATCTGAAGATCGCCCCCGAACATGTGCGCGAGGGGCCGCTGTCGAAGATGATGAAGCCGGGCGTGGGCACCTACTACCGCTTCAAGGAACTCTTCGACAAATACTCGAAGGAAGCGGGCAAGGAGCAATACCTGATCCCGTACTTCATCGCGGCCCATCCGGGCACGACCGATGAAGACATGCTCGAGCTTGCGATCTGGCTCAAGCAGCACGGCTTCCGTGCCGACCAGGTGCAGGCTTTCCTGCCGTCGCCGATGGCCTCTGCCACCGCGATGTACCACAGCGGCAAGAACCCGCTGCATCGCGTGACCCGCGACAGCGAGAACGTGGCCGTCGCCAAGGGCCTGCGCCAGCGTCGCCTGCACAAGGCCTTCCTGCGTTACCACGATGCGAACAACTGGCCGGTGCTGCGCGAGGCGCTGCGTCGCATGGGCCGCGCGAACCTCATCGGCAACAGCCCGCACCACCTGATCCCCGCATACCAGCCCAAGGGCACGGGTGATGCGGCCGAAGGCGTGCGCGCGGGTTACAAGCATGGTGCCCAGGGCACGGCAGGCGCCAAGCGCGCTGCAGGCAAGCAGCCCTTCCGCACGCAGCACACGGGTCTGCCGCACACACCCCGCGCACCGGTCGGCGCGAAGCCGGTTGGTGCCGGATTCGCCGGCGCCAGACCGGGCGCCTCGCGCGGCCCGTTCAAGGGCAAGGGTGGCGGCAAGCCGGGTGCCAAGGGCAAGCCGCGTTGAACGCCACACGCGTGCTGGGTATCGCGGGCCTGCTGATGGCGACGGGCATCGTCGTCGGCGCGCTCGCCGCGCATGCCCTGCAGAAGGTGCTGGAGCCGCGGCAGCTCGAGTCGCTGCACACGGCAGTGAACTACCAGCTGTTCAATGCGCTCGGCCTGCTGTTGATCGGCCTGCTCATGCGTGCTGACGACCTGCCCGCGCTGAAAACGGTTGCGGGCCTGCTCATGGCCGGCATCGTCTGCTTCAGCGGCGGCATCTACGTGATGCTCGCCGGTGCGCCCCGGTTCCTCGGGCTCGTCACGCCCTTCGGCGGCGTCTTGCTGATCGCCGCCTGGGGTTGGTTTGCCGTGACGATGCTGCGGCGCTGATCAGCGCTGCTTCGACTGATCCAGCTGCTCGCCAGACACCCACCAGCCGTGCACCTGCGGACGCAGGGCCACCGGCATCTTCACGACGGCCACCGGCGGTTCCGAGATCGCATCAGCCTTCAGCACCACCAGCTCTGATTCGTGATGCTCGAAGTCGATCTCGTGGTCGATGACGGCGAGGATCCAGCCTGCATGACTCGGCTGCTTCGACGGCACATGCACCGGCTCGTTGAACGCGAAGCCCGGGCCGCGCGTCATCGTGTCCAGCACCTGACCCGTCGTCACGTCGACATACAGCAGTGCGTTGAAGCACGAACCGACCGGGCCACCGGACACCGGCGGTCCCAGGCGCGGATCGTAGGTGGGCATCCAGAAACGCTCGTAGGCGCGGCCCTGGTCGCAGTCGCGCAGGCGCGGCAGGTCGCCCGGCGGGCCGATCACGCGTGACTGCAGTTCGGCGTTCGGGTCCGCCATGTTCACGCTCCAGCGCGTGAGGCCACCCGTCATCGTCATCGGGTTGAACGGGTCATCCGGGCGATGCATGAACGGGAAGGCGTTCGTGCTCGTCAGGCAGATGTCGATGTGCACGGTGTCGCCCTCGTCGAAGGCGTTCACGAAGTGGAAGGCCGACACGCCCTTGGGGCCCTTGAACCAGCGCATCTCCTCGACCTTGCCGTAACGCGGCATCACGCCCAGCCAGCTGTCGCCGTCCGGTTCGTGCTGCCAGTGGTCGCCGCCGGCCTTCAGGCGCTCCAGATCCGTCAGCGTCGGGAATAGCGGGAAGACCGCGTATTTTTCAGTGATCGCGAAGTCGTGGATCGTCGAGAGATAAGGCTGCTTGAACCACTGCTCGGAGACCAGCTTGCCGTCCTTGTCCGCGATCCAGTACGCCACGTCATCCGTGCACAGTCCGCCGGCCTCGTAGCCGAAGGAAAACAGCTCGCCCGTGACCGGATCGACGCGCACATGCGCGGTCATCGTTTCAGAACGCAGGGCGCCGCCGAAGTCATACCGACCCACCGTTTCCAGTGTGTGCGGGTTCACCTCATACGCGCGCGCGTCTTCCTTGGTCATCAGCAGTCTGCCCGCGTGCCATACCGGCGTCGTGTTCGCGACCGCGCGGTCCATGCCCTGCACCTCGGGCAAATCGGTGAACGGGTTGCGATACTTGCCGAAGAGGGCGCGACGGGCCCTGCGCTCGGCTTCGAAGCGCGGCGTGCGCACATAGCGGATGTCGTGGTCGATCTGGCCGTTCTCAACCAGAAAACGGCTCACCATGCCGTCGCCGGACAGTGCGATGTCCATCGGGTCGCGCGGCGCATGGGCCGGATCCGGCACGGCGCGGAAGAATGCACCCCGGATTTCGGCCGGAATCTCGCCCTGTACTTCGAGGTTGCGGGCCGTCCATTCGACGCCGATCGGGCGGTTCAGGCGGTTGAACTGGACGG
The DNA here is from genome assembly GCA_947454665.1 of Pseudomonadota bacterium. Taxonomy (GTDB): domain Bacteria; phylum Pseudomonadota; class Gammaproteobacteria; order Steroidobacterales; family Steroidobacteraceae; genus ZC4RG30. The sequence continues at coordinate 9,428 of CANGMU010000029.1, forward strand.
TATCCGGGTAGCGCGACATGGGCGGTTCCTTCAGGTCTGTGTCGACATGGGTTGCGATCGCAACGATAGTCGGGGCGTCGGCAGGCTGGCAAGCTGAACACGCATGACACCACGCTGCCAACCCGTTCGCCGTCTGTGGCCTGTCCTCGCGCTGTGCGGGCTGTCGGTCGTCAGTGGGCCGGCCCCTGCTGCCGTCGCCATCCTGAGCGTGGAGGGCGCGCCCGAACTGGTGCTCGTCGATGCGGACAAGCTCGATGCGGCATTGTTGACGCGGTTGGCGGTCGCGGGTTTTGGTTCGGCGCAGCGGTTCGAGACAGGCTGTGAAGTCGTCGATGCCGGCTTGCTCGCCGATCGGCTCGCACGCGCGAAGCGGGTCATCGCCGTGCTGTCCGCGACGGATGCGGATCTTGTCGAATCGCTGCTACAGGGGCAGCGCCTGCACCTGCGCAGGAACGAAGCGGCGACGACGCTGGGCCGCGATGCGCCGGTGGACCTGCGCGACTTGCGAGACGCCCTCGGCGAAGCGGCCCTGGCGTTGCGGGCGATCGAGGCCAGTAGCGCGCGCTAGGAGGCCGGACGCGTCTCAAAGCTGTTGCAGGCCTTCACGACACCACGCTTGTAGCCCGTCATGAACCACTGTTTGCGCTGCGCGAGCGTGCCGTGCGCGTAAGTGTCGGGGACGATCACACCCGGCTCGTGGCGCTTCACGAGTTCAATGCCAATGCTCGCCGGCAGACTCAGGGCCTGCTCCAGTTCCGCGGGCTTGATGGCGTTCGCGCCGACCCGCGAGTGGTGGGCCCAGATGCCCGCGAAGCAGTCTGCCTGCAGTTCCGCGCGGACGCGCAGCGCCTTGCGGGCGCCGTCGCCAAGCCGCGCCTCTTCGCGTCGCAGGCGCTCTTCGATGCCGAGCAGGTTCTGTACGTGATGGCCGATCGAATGCGCGATCACGTAGGCCTGCGGGAAGCTGCCTTCCGCCGCGCCACGCTCTTCCATGCCGCGGTGAAAGTCCTTGTCGATATAAAGCCGGCGATCCGAGGCGCAATAGAACGTGCCGTCGCCATCGACCGCGTTGCCACAGCCGGATCGCGTCGTGCCGTCGAAGAAACGCAGGCGCGGGGGAATGTAGGTATCGCTTTCTTCAGCGAATACCGGGGTCCAGGTGTCTTCAGCTTCAGCCAGCAGCATCGACGTGAACTCGTCGAGCGCATCGCGCGGTGGCGGCGCCGGATCGGCGTCGGCATCGACCGGTGTGGCCGGCGGGGTATTGGCCTCGGGCAGGCCAGGACGCGGTTCGTCGTGGAAAAGCTGGCCAAGCGGGCGCCCGCCTAGGCTCGTAGCGACCGCCCATGCGACGGCGAGAGCTGCGGCACCGGCCAGTGTCAGTTTGAGTGCGGAGCGCATGCGATGGCGGTTTCCAATGGCCGCGATGTTAGCAGACCGTACCCCACGGCCCGCATATCATTGCGCCCGCATGAATGCCCCGCGTCACCACTCGTCGCCGACCTTGCCGATCCACGCGGTGCTGCCTGATTTGTCGCGTGCGCTGATGGCGTCCCGCAACGTCGTACTTGAGGCGCCGCCGGGCGCCGGCAAGAGCACCGTGGCGCCGCTGGCCTTGCTCGACGAGCCTTGGGCGCGGGACCGCCGCATCCTGCTGCTCGAGCCGCGCCGGCTCGCCGCCCGCGCCGTCGCGACACGGATGGCCCACAGCCTGGGCGAGACGCCAGGCGGCCTGATCGGCTATCGCATGCGTCTTGATACGCGCGTCAGCGCACGCACGCGGCTGGAAGTGGTCACCGAGGGCGTCCTGACGCGGATGCTGCAGGAAGATCCGGCGCTGGAAGGCGTCGCTGCGGTGATTTTCGATGAATTCCACGAGCGCAGCCTCGCGGCGGACCTCGGGCTCGCGCTCTGCCTCGAATCCCAGGCCATGCTCGCCGAATCGCTGCGGATCCTCGTGATGTCTGCGACGCTGGATGGTGCCAGCGTCGCGGCCCTGCTGGGCGGCGCACCCGTGGTGCGCGCCGAGGGTCGACAGTTCGAGGTGGAGATCCGATACGCGGGCCGCGGGCTGCCTGCGGTGCCCGAGCCGGACGTGTCGCTTTCAACGCAAATGGCGCCAGTCGTCGCTGGCCTGCGGAGCGCGATTTCCGAGACGCAGGGCGACATCCTGGCCTTCCTGCCCGGTACGCCGGAGATCCGGCGTGTGCGATCGATGCTCGAAGAGGGGCCGCGGGAACCGGGGCTGGTGATCCACGAGCTCTATGGCGAGCTCGCACTCGACGCCCAGGAAGCCGCGTTACAGCCGGCCCGAACCGGTGAACGCAAGTTGGTGCTCTCGACGAACGTCGCGGAGACCTCACTCACCATCGAGGGCGTGCGCGTCGTCGTCGACGCAGGCCTCGTGCGGCGCGCGGTCTTCGATCCGGGCACGGGCATGAGCCGGCTCGTCACGGAACGCGTGTCGCGGGCGTCGGCCACGCAGCGCGCGGGCCGCGCCGGTCGCGTGGCGCCTGGTGTCTGCTACCGGCTCTGGGGCGAGGGCTCGCAGCCGACGCTCGCGGCCTTTACGCCGCCGGAAATCATGACCGCGGACCTCGCGCCGCTGGCGCTGGAACTGGCGGCCTGGGGTGCGCGCGATGCTGGCGCGATGGCCTGGCTCGATCCGCCGCCGCAGGCGGCACTCTCGCAGGCGCGCGACTTGCTGGCCGGCCTCGACGCGATCGACCACGACGGCCGCATCACGCCACAAGGCCGTCGCATGGCGGCGATGGGCACGCATCCGCGGTTGGCGCACATGCTGGTGCAGGCTCGTGCTGCGGGGCAGGGTGGACTTGCCGCGCGGCTCGCCGCGCTGCTGTCCGAGCGGGATCTCATGCGCAGCGCCCGTGACCCGGATATGCGATCGCGTCTCGAAACCCTGCGTCACGGCGGCGGCACCGTGGACCGCGGTCTCCTGGCGCGCGTGCGGCAGCTCATCGGGCAGTTCTCGCCGCACGGTGGCAGCCGCGAGGCCGATGCGCGGGACGATGAGGCCGGTGCCGTGCTGGCCTGGGCCTTTCCGGATCGCATCGCGCAGCGACGCGGCGCCATCGAGGGCCCGTCCGGTGGTCGCTATCGCCTGTCGAACGGTCGCGGCGCTCGACTTGAGCAGGTGTCTACGCTGGGCAATGCGCCCTACCTGGTGGCCGTGGATCTCGACGATGCGGAAGCCGCCGAAGCGCGCATCCGTCTCGCGGCGCCGGTGACGGTCGCGCAGCTCGAGCGCGTGCTCGCTGCCCACATCAGCGAAGAAACCCAGTCGGGCTTCGACCCGCGCGAAGAGGCCGTGGTCGCACGTCGCGTGAAGAAGCTCGGCGCACTCGTGCTGGCCAAACGGGCCCTGCCCTTGCAGGGCGAGGCGGCCGTCGCGGCAATGGTGGGCGCCATGCAGCAGCGGGGCTTGTCCGCGTTGCATTGGGATGACGCCGCGCGTGCACTGCTCGCACGGCTGCGCTTTGCGGCCGCCTTGCCGCGCGTTGCGGGCAGTTGGCCTTCCTTCGCCGAGACGGCACTGGTGGCGTCGATGTCTGAATGGCTCGCGCCGTATCTGGAAGGCATCAACCGCCTGTCGCAGCTGGGTCGCGTGCCGCTGCGCGAAGCCCTGTTGTCGCGGCTGGATTACGCCGCGCAGCGACAGCTCGACGAGCTCGCGCCGTCGCGCGTTACCGTGCCGACAGGCACGCAGGTGCAGGTGGATTACCTGGACGAGAGCGCACCCTGTATCGAAGTGCGGCTGCAGGAGGTGTTTGGCCTCGCCGACACGCCGCGCATCGGTGGCGGCAGCGTGCCGGTTACGCTGAAACTGCTGTCACCGGCGCGCCGGCCGGTGCAGATCACGCGCGATCTGGGCGGATTCTGGCGCGGCAGCTATGCGGACGTGCGCAAGGACCTGCGCGGTCGTTACCCTCGACATTACTGGCCGGAGAATCCGCTGGAAGCCGAGCCCACGCGGGGCGTGAAGCGGCCGAAGTCCTGAGCAGCAGGTACACTGCCGCACATGCAGTACCTCAAGGTTTTCCACCTGCTCGCCATCATTTCGTGGATGGCCGGAATCTTCTACCTGCCGCGCATCTTCGTGCACTTCGTCGAAGGTCATAAGGCCAGCGAGGACGTGCGTCGCCTGAAGGTGATGGGCCGCAAGCTCTACCACTTCACGAGCATCATGGCCGTGTTCGCGCTCGCCTCGGGCACTGCGCTGTGGCTGATGTACTGGCGCGGCAGCGGCAGCTGGATCCACGCCAAGCTCGCGCTGGTGGCGGGGCTCATCGCGTACCACATCACGATGCGCGTCTACATGAAGCGCATGCAGGTCGATGGCGCGATGCCGTCGTCGACGGCGCTGCGCTGGTACAACGAAATGCCGGTCCTGATCCTGCTGGGGATCCTGTACTTCGTCGTCCTGAAGCCCTTCTAGACGGTCGAGCTGAACAGCTGCGTGGCCGGTGCCTTGCGGATCAGCCGGGCGTCGAAGGCCATGCAGACATTGCGCAGGAAGGCGCGTCCGGCCGGCGCCACGTGGATCCGCGTTTCGCCGTGCTGCTGAATGACATCCAGCAAGCCGTCCTTCTGCATCTCGGCGAGTCGCGCCGGCACGCTGTCCAGGAAGGGCGTGTAGCGCTCCTCCGCGGTCCAGCGCGTTTCAAGTCCGGTCATGAGGTCCAGGATGTGCCCGCGCAGCACGACGTCTTCCGCGTCGAGCAGGTGGCCGCGCTGGATCGGCAGTTCGTCCTTCGCGATGCGCTCCTCGTACTGCTGCAGGTTCTTTTCGTTCTGCGCGAAGGCATCGCCTGCATCGCCGATCGATGAGACACCCAGGCCCAGCAGCGGACGCGAGAAGGCTGGCGTATAGCCCATGAAGTTGCGGTGCAGGCGACCTTGCCGTGCGGCGATCACCAGGTCATCGGTGGCCAGCGCGAAATGGTCCATGCCGATCTCGACGTAGCCCGCGGCCTCGAGGCGCGCGCGGCCCAGTTCGTAGAGCGCACGCTTGGCGTCGCCTTCGGGCAGGTCAGCCTCGGTGAAACGGCGCTGGCTCGGCTTGATCCAGGGCACATGCGCATAGGCATAGAAGGCGATGCGGTCCGGCTTCAGCCGCACGACGGCGTCCATCGTCGCGGTGATGCTGTCCAGCGTCTGCAGGGGCAGTCCGTAGATCAGGTCGAAATTCACACTGCGAAAGCCCAGCGCGCGCGCGTCTTCCGTGACCGTGCGCACCTGCTCTTCGCTCTGCAGGCGGTTCACGATGTCCTGCACGCGCGGATCGAAATCCTGCACGCCGAGGCTGATGCGGTTGAAACCATGACGCTGCAGCACGACCAGTTGCTCATGCGTCGTGGTGCGCGGATCGACCTCGATCGACAGCGAGGCATCCTTTGTCACCGTCGAGCGTGACATCAGCCCCTCGAGCAGCGCGTCCAGTTCCTCGGGATGCAGGAAGGTCGGCGTGCCGCCACCCAGGTGGATCTCGCCCACGGCCAGCCGGTCGCGGCCGAGGCGTTGCAGATAGAGGCTGTATTCCTTCACGAGCGACTGCACGTAGGGCATCACGAGCCCATGGTTGCGCGTCACACGCATGTTGCAGCCGCAGTAGGTGCACAGCGAACGGCAGAAGGGGATGTGCAGATAGAGCGCGGCGCCTGCACCGGTGGTGTCCGACGCGACCGCGTTCGCCACGCGGTCGATCCATTCTGCTTCGGTCGGCGTCCGGTCCCAATAGGGGACCGTGGGGTAGCTCGTGTAGCGCGGCCCCGGGACGTTGTACTTCCGGAGCAGGGCGACATCCGTCTGTGTCACGCGAAGTACTCGCGCTGCAGGCGCAGGAACAGGCGCACATGCGCTTCTGGCGTCTTCTGCAGCACGCCATGGCCCAGGCCGCAGATCCAGCCGCGTCGCAGTTCCGCGGGCAGCGCCTTCATCTTCGACAGGAAGGCGTGGATCAGCGGTTCGAGTTGCTCCGTCGGCAGCAGCAGATGTTCGGGATCGAAATTGCCCTGGATCGCATAGCGGTCGCCGTACTTCGCGAGCACCTCGGCCATGTCGTGGCGCCAGTCGATGCCCAGCGCCGCGATCGGCAGTCCTGCCAGCTTGTCCCAGTGCGCCGGACCGGTGCCGCGCGAGTAATAGAGGATTGGCGTGACCGCATCTAGCTTGCGGAAACGGGCCAGCAGGTCGGCGAGCACCGGCACGACCTTGTTGCCGTAAGTCTCCGCGTCGATCTCGCCGGCAGCGGTGTCCATCACGGCGATGACTTCGGCGCCTGCCTTTGCCTGCAGCAGCATGTTGTGCGCGAGCAGGTCGAGCAGCTTCTCGTTGAAGCCTTCGTAAAGCCCGTTCGACAGGCCCGGCATCGCCTCGGGCGCCTTCTCGTGCGAGCCGGCGGCCGCATAGACATACAGCGTGAAGGGGCCACCGACGAAGCCGATGAGGCCCTTGTCGCTGCGCAGTCGTTCGCGGGTCAGTGTCATCGCCTCGGCCTGGAACTGCATGAAGGCGGCCTTGTCCGCACCGCCCTGCAGGCGCGCGAGGTCCGCTGGCGTCTTCAGGTGGAAGGCCAGCTTCGGACCGGGCGCATAGGTCAGCCCCATGCCCATCGCCTCAAGCGGGAAGAGCAGGTCCGAGAACAGGATCGCCGCATCGAAATTGAAATCATGCACGGGTCCCATCGCCGTCTCGGCCGCAAGCTGCGGTTCCTTGCACAGCGCGATGAAGTCTGCGTAACGCTTCAGGGACTGGTAATGCGAGTGGTAGCGACCGGCCTGGCGCATGAACCAGACCGGCGGACGACCCGTGTGGCGACGGTTCAGGGCGGCGGAAAGCGCGGTCTCGGTCATTTAAGTGGCCTCGAACAGATAGCCCACGCCGCGGATGCTGCGGATCGTGCGCGGATTGGCAGGGTCGTGCTCAACCAGACGGCGGAGACGGAGGATGAAATTGTCGACGGTGCGAGAGCTCGGGAATTCGTCGGGTGACCAGGCGCGATCGAGGATCTCGTCGCGACTCACCGCCTGTCCTGCGCGCTCGTGCAGCAGCTTCAGCACGGCGCATTCCTTGTGCGTCAGCGGATGCGCCGTGCCGTCGACGGTCGCAGTGAAGCGACCGAAGTCCACGTCGGCGCGGCCGATGCGCAGCCGCGCGCCCTGGGGCGTATCCACCTTCAGGTAGCTGGCGCGCTTGAGTGCGTTCTGCAGGCGCAGCAAGAGTTCGCGGAAAACGAAAGGCTTGGTGACGTAATCGTCGGCACCCAGTTCAAGGCCATGGATGCGATCTTCCGGCGTGCCGTAGGCCGTCAGGAACACCAGCGAGGTGGCCGGGCTGGTTTCCCGCAGACGTCGCGCGATGTCGAAGCCGTTGCCGTCGGGCAGACCGACATCGAGCAGCGCGATGTCGAAGCGGCGACGGTTCAGCACGTCCAGCGCATCGCCCACCGAAGGCGCATGCGTCACCGCAAAACCATTGGCACGCAGGCGTTCTCCCAGCGTCACTGCGACATTGGCATCGTCTTCGACCATCAGCAGCGGCACGTCGGCCATGTTGCGTCAGCCCGCAGCGACCCGGAAGTGAAGCCTTGCCTCGAAGCCGCCGCTCTCCGCCTGCGTGAATTCGACGCTGCCGCCCATGCGCTCCATCAGCACGCGCACGAGGTAGAGGCCCACGCCTGTGCCGCGTGAACTGCCGCCCCGCTGGAACATCCGTCCCAACTTCGACGCGTCGCC
>CANGMU010000030.1 GCA_947454665.1 Pseudomonadota bacterium
TGTTCATTCGCTGGATTCCTTTTGCTTACGCGATCAGCCGGGCGGCCGGCTGGCTGGCGGCGAGGCGGATGAGACCCGGCACGTCGAGGATCAGTGCGACGGCACCCTCGCCGAGGATGGTCGCGCCACCGATGCCCTCGATGCGCCCGTAATTCGATTCCATGGACTTGATGACGACCTGCTGCTGACCGAGCAGGCTGTCGACGAAGAGGCCGGCGCGACGGCCGTCACCTTCCACGACCATCACCAGTCCTTCGTGCAGGCTGCGGGCGCGCGGCTGGACGCCGAACACTTCGTGCAGCCGGATGATGGGCAGGTAATCGCCGCGGAAGGAGAAGACCTCGCCGTGTTCGACCAGTCGGTTCGAATGGCCCGGCTTGAGCTGCAGGGATTCGACGATCGTGACCAGCGGGACGATGTAGGTTTCTTCGCCGACCTGCACGGAAAGACCATCGACGATGGCGAGCGTCAGCGGCAGGTTGATCACAAAGCGCGTGCCCTTGCCCGTCTCGGACTTCAGCTCGATGCTGCCACCGAGCTCCTTGATGTTGCGGCGGACGACGTCCATCCCGACGCCTCGACCGGACAGATCCGTTGTCGCTTCGGCCGTCGAGAACCCGGGCAGGAAGATGAGGTCGCAGATCTGTTCATCGCTGAGCGTGTCACGCGCGTCGACCAGGCCGCGGCTGATCGCCTTCTGGCGGATGCGTTCCTTGTCGAGGCCCTTGCCGTCATCGCTGACTTCCAGCGTGATCGAGCCGCCCTTGTGGAAGGCATTCAAGTGCACGGTGCCTTCGAGCGGCTTGCCGGCAGCGGCGCGGGCATCCGGCATCTCGATGCCGTGGTCGATGCTGTTGCGCACGAGGTGCACCAGCGGATCGCCGATCTTCTCGAGCACGGTCTTGTCGAGCTCGGTCTGTTCGCCGGTCATCTTCAGGCGGATCTGCTTGCCGAGACGGTGCGAGAGGTCGCGCACCAGACGCGGGAAGCGGCTGAACACGAAACTGACCGGCAGCATGCGCACGCGCATCACGCTTTCCTGGAGTTCGCGCACGTTGCTGTCCAGCTGTGCGAGACCCGACTTCAGCGCATCGGCGGCGACGCCATCGATGCGCGACGCCAGTTGGCTCAGCATGGATTGGGTGATCACGATCTCGCCGACCGTGTTCAGCAATTCGTCGATCTTTTCGATGCTGACGCGGATCGATCCAGCGTCGCTGGCCGCAGCGGCTTTCGCGACGGGCTCGAAGGCCTTGGGCGCCGCGGCGACGACCGGAGCCGCAACAGGAGCGACGACGGCAACCGGGGCGGGCGGCTCAACGGCAACCGGCTCCGCGGGCGCTGCGGCCGGCTGCGCGACGCGCGTGATTTCAAGATCGCAATCGCCTTCGGCCCATTCGAAGATCAGGTCGATCGTGTCGCGCGACACCTCACTCGTCAGGATCAATTCCCAGGCGATGTGGCAGACCTCGGGGTCCATCGCATCGATCGCCGGCAGGGCCGAAAAGTCAGGACGCGCTTCCAGCGAGCCCAGGCCAGCCAGTTCTGAGAACAGGCGGACCGGATCGTTGCCGCGGATGAGCAGGTCGTGTCGCGCCTTGAAGCGGATGGTCCACTGGTTCTTGCCCATGGCGGCCGATGCTGCCGGCGCGGCAACGGCCGGCGCCGCGGCAGCGGCCACGGCGGGCACCCCATTCAAGGCTGGCGCGGCAGGCGCCTCAACGCCGGCGCCCTTCACGAGCGCGGTGAGTTCCGTATGCAGCGTGGCGATGCGTTCCGGCTCCGCGGCATGGCCATGCTGCACGGTGCCGATCATCGCGCGCAGCACATCGACGGACTGCAGCAACGCGTTTGAGATGCGCTCGGTGAGCGCCATGCGGCTGCTGCGCAGCTCGTCGAGCAGGGTTTCCAGCGTGTGCGTGAAGGAGGCGATGTCGGAGAAGCCGAACATTCCGGCGCCACCCTTGATGGAGTGGGCGACGCGGAAAATGGTGTTGATGGTTTCCGGATCGCCGCCGCTCTCGTCGAGCTCCAGCAGTGCGGATTCCATCGTGTCGAGCGCTTCGCGGCTTTCCTCGAAGAATGTCGCATGGAATTGGGCGAGGTCGATGCTCACGGTTAAGCCTCCATCGCCGGCAATTTCAGAGCGTCGACGAGCCCCAGCTGCGTCGCCGCGCGGTACAGCTCGGGGTTGGGCTGCTGCGTCCAGCTCAAGCCACGGCCTTCCGCGTCCAGCTGCCGGACGAAGGCGAGCAGCAGCTGCAGACCGGATGTGTCGATCTTGCCCACGTGGCTGGCATCGATATCGACATCGCCGGGTTGGGCGACCTGCGCCATGAGCTGGCTCTTGAAATCAGCGGCCTCGCGCAGGGTGCAGACGGAGGCCAGTTCCAGTGACGACATGCTGTCCTCCTCCGTCAGATGCCAAGACCGGCCATGAGTGCGTCGATGTCGTCCTGGCCCTGGACCACGCCGACGCTGACACCGGGTACCGCGGGACCATAGCCATTGCCCACGGATGCTTCGGACCGCGTCCCGGGCATCGGCTCGTCGAGGGACGCACCGGTCAGCCGCATCAGTTCGGCGAGCACGTGTTCGACCTCACCGACGAGGGTCACGACGCCGCGGATGATCTGGCCGGTCAGGTCCTGGTAGGTCTGCGCGATGATCACTTCGTTGAGGTTCGCGCGCACGGTGCTGCAATCCTCGGCGGTCTGCTCGAGGAAGCCGCGGAAGCCCGCCGGCACGTCGATGCCTTTGGACAGCAGCATCTTGGCGGCTTTGCTGGTGCGTTCGGCGAGCGGCCCGCATTGTTCGATGAGGTCCATCGTGCGATGGGCGGCCTCGTCGGTGAGCTTCATCACATGATTGAGTCGCGCGCGAGCATCGGGCACCTCGCGCTCGGCGAGGTCGGAGATGCGGAATTCCTTGCGGAAGGTCAGCATCGCGTCGAGCAGCGAGCCCGTCAGCGTGCGCAGCGCACGCGTGACGTCGCCTTCACGCTGGTCCTGCAGCGATTCGACCGCTGCGCGGAACGCCTGCTCGTCGTTGTGGGCGACAGCCTCGTCCAGCTGTGCGAGCAGCGGTCCGTAGGTTTCAGCAAGCGTGCGGGTCTCGGACATCGGGATCAGCCTGCTGCAGCCCGTGACTGGAGGATCTTGTCTACCTTGTCCTTCAGGGTCTGCGCCGTGAAAGGCTTCACGACATAGCCGTTCACGCCGGCCTGCGCGGCTTCGACGATCTGCTCGCGCTTGGCTTCGGCGGTCACCAGCAGGACCGGCAGCTTGGCCAGGGCCGGATCGGCACGCACCGCCTTGAGCAACTCCAGGCCAGGCATACCCGGCATGTTCCAGTCCGTGACGAGGAAATCGATATTGCCCTGCTTGAGGATGGGCAAAGCCGTCGTGCCATCGTCCGCTTCCTGGACGTTCGAGTAGCCCAGGTCGTTCAGGAAGTTCTTGATGATGCGCCTCATGGTGGAAAAGTCGTCCACCACCAGGAACCGGATATCCGCACTCATGCCGTCCTCTCCTCCCGGGCGTCGCTGGCCGGGAATTCCAGCGCAGCAGACACCTTATGTTCATAGTCCTGCGTCGCACTTCCGGCCACAACCGCGCACAGTTGTCGACGTTCACAGCCTTCGCTTTCCGCGTCGCAACATGGCCCGCTGGCAGCCCAGTGGTCACAGTCCGGCGGGCGTGACAGCCCCGCCCTGAAGCGAATCATGCCGCCGCGGGGGGCCCTCAGGCCGTGCTGCGGTTCACGCTTATGTCAAAAAGGGGGCGGTTTGGGCCTGACCGGCCAGGAGGGGGCGGTCGGGGAAAAGGGCTGGTCAGCGGTTGGTTTCGATGCTCGTCACGGCTTCGGTGAACCGCACCCCGTAGTGCTCGTTGACCATCACGACCTCGCCGTGGGCGACCAAGCGGCCGTTCACGAAGACGTCGAGGGCGTCGCCCGCCGGGCGGTCGAGTTCGACCACCGTGCCGACATTCAGCTGCAGCAGCTGACGGATATTCATGGTGGTCCGGCCGACTTCGAGCGAAAGCTCCACGCCGATGTCGAGCACCACGTCATTGGGTTGCGCCTGGTCGGTCTGCGGGGACATCAGCCCTTCCTCACGAATGCATCGAGCGAGTTACCGGTCTTGCGGGAGACCAGGCGCGAGACGCGCACGACCTGCCGACCGCGCTGCTGACCCACCTCACCCTGGAACACGGGCACGCCATCGGCGAGCACCATGGCCTGGCCCTCGAAATCACAGGGGATGACATCGCCGGCCTTGAGGTCCAGCAGTTCACCGAGGGTGAGCCGCGACTGGCAGAGGCGCGTCACGAGATCGATCTCGGTCTCTTCAAGCTCATTGCGCATCGTCTGCGCCCAACGTTCGTCCTTGTCGGCACGATCGCTCGACATGCCGGCTTTCAGCACGTCCTTGATGGGCTCGAGCATGGAATAGGGGATGGTGATGTGGATGTCGCCACCGCCGCCGTCGAGCTCGATGTGGAAGCGGTTCACGACGACGATCTCGGTCGGCGTCACGATGTTCGCGAAGTGCGGGTTGATCTCGGAATTCAGGTATTCCGGCTCGATCGCCATCACCGGCGTCCAGGCGTCACGCATGCCGTCGAAGACCTGCTTCAACAGCATGTGGATGATCTGCATCTCGGTCGCGGTGAATTCGCGGCCTTCGATCTTCGCGTGGCGACCATTGCCACCGAAGAAATTGTCGATCACCGCGAACACCAGCCGCGGCTCGAGGATGACCAACGCGGTGCCCTGCAACGGATTGATGCGGACGAGGTTCAGGCTGGTCGGCACCTGCAGCGTGGGCAGGTATTCGGAAAATTTCGGCAGCGCGATGGGCGCAACGGCAACGTCGGGCGACCGGCGCAGCATGCTGAAGATGCTGATGCGAAGCTGCCGCGCCAGCCGCTCGTTGACCATCTCGAGCGTCGGCATGCGGCCGCGGACGATGCGCGTCTGCGTCGCGAAATCATAGGGCCGGGCCTCGCCCGATGGCGTGGGGCCCTGCGTGTCGACGGCACCGGAATCGACGCCGTGCAACAGCGCGTCGATCTCGTCCTGGTTCAGGACATCAATGGCCATGCTGCATCAATCCCGTCATACGAACTGTTCCGCACCGGCGGCGCCGAGCATGATGCGGCCCGCGTCGGCCAAGCGCCGCGCGACCGCGAGGATTTCCTTCTGCGCCGCCTCGACTTCCGACAGCCGCACCGGGCCGCGTGATTCGAGATCGTCCTTCAGCATCTCGCCAGCTCGCTGCGACATGTTCTTCATGATCTTCTCGAGCATCTGCGGATCAGCGCCCTTCAGCGCCAGCACGAGCTTCGCACTGTCGACTTCACGCAGGATTTCCTGGATGCCGCGGTCGTCGACATCGATCAGGTTCTCGAACACGAACATGAGGTCCTGCAGCTTCTGGCAGAGCGCCTCGTCGTTCTTGCGGATCTGCCCGATGACTTCGCCTTCGCCGGTGCCATCGATGAAATTCAGGATGCCCGCTGCGATCTTGGGGCCGCCGAGGTTCGCGGCGATGCCACCGGAATTGCCGGCGAACTGCTTCTCGATCATCTCGTCGAGCTTGCCAAGCGCGGCCGGCTGCACGCCATCCAGCGTCGCGATGCGCGTGATGACATCCGCCTGCAGCCACTTCGGGAAATGTTCGAGCACCTTCGCAGCATGGTCTTGGTCCAGATAGGCCAGGATGATGGCCAGCACCTGCGGGTGCTCGGTCTTGATGGTCTCGGCGATCGAGCGCGGCTCCATCCACTTCAGGACGTCGAGCCCCTTGCTCGTGCGGCCGAGCAGGATGCGGTCGATGATGCCGCTGGCCTTGTCGTCACCCAGTGCATTCACGAGGACGGAGCGGATGTAGTCGTCGGACCCGACCTTGATGTCGGCCTGCGATTCCATCACGCCGACGAAGCCGGACACGACGGCGCCCACCTCCTCTCGGGAGGCGCTCTTGAGCTGAGCCATCTCGACACCGAGCTTCTGGACGACTTTTGCGTCCAGGTGCTTGAGCACTGTGGCGGCCTCCTGTTCGCCGAGGGCGAGCAGGAGCACGGCGGCGCTGCGGGTGTTGGGGGCTCCCAGCTGGTCGGCCATGACGGTTTTCAGTCTCTTGTCTGAAGGTACGGGCTGAATTAGCAAATTCCGTGCCGCACTTCACCGGCGACGGATTCGTGGCGCACACTTGAAGCATTGTCCCTGACCCGCCTCGCCCGCAAGGGACCCTGTCATGAACCGGATGCCATGCGCCCTCTGATCGATTACAACCGCTGTGAGGGCAAGGCGGCCTGCGTCGCCGTCTGCCCGACGCAGGTCTTCGACCTGCGCCAGCTCACGGCGGCCGAGCGCGGGCCACTCACGCTGGCTGGCCGGCTGCGCGGCTTCCTGCACGGGGGTCCGCAGGCTTGGGTGACGCGGCCGGAAGCCTGCAAGGGCTGTGCGCGCTGCGTAGCGGAATGCCCGGAAAGCGCGATCCGGCTGGTGCCCTGACGCCTCAGGCCGCCCGGGCGCGCCGGAGATGGACCAGCAGGATCGAGATCGCGGCCGGCGTGATGCCCGGCACGCGTGAGGCCTGGCCCAAGGTGGTCGGGCGCACGTCGACGAGCTTCTGGCGTACTTCGCTCGACAGGCCGGCGATCGCCGCATAGTCGAGGTCAGGCGGCAGCTCGACCGCTTCGCTCGCCCGCTGCCGCTCGATGTCGGCCGTCTGGCGGTCGATATAGCCGGCATAGCGCGCGCGCACTTCCAGCTCCAGCTCCAGCTGCGGCGGAATGCGATCATCGGCCTGGTCCGCGTCATGGCGTCCGATGAGCTGGGCCAGCGCATCGTAAGGTACTTCCGGTCGGCGTAGCAGCTCGAAGGCCGTCTGTTCGCGTGACAGCGGGCCGCCCAGCCATTGCGCCGCCCAGTCCGCCGGCAGCGTCGACGGCCGCAGCAGGTGGCCGGCGAGGCGCGCGACTTCCTTTTCCACGGCCGCCTGCTTGGCCTCGAAGAAAGCCCAGCGCGCGTCATCGACCAGCCCAAGTTCGCGGCCAGCCGGCGTCAGGCGCGCGTCGGCATTGTCCTCGCGCAGCATCAGCCGGTATTCGGCGCGGCTGGTGAACATGCGATAGGGCTCGCGCGTGCCGCAGGTCGTGAGGTCATCGACCATCACGCCCAGATAGGAGGTGGCGCGATCCGGCGTCCAGCCCGCCAGATCGCAGGCCACCGCGGCGGCATTGATGCCGGCGACAAGACCCTGCGCTGCGGCTTCTTCATAGCCGGTGGTGCCGTTGATCTGGCCCGCGAGGAACAGGCCCGGCAGCGCCTTCACCGCCAGACGGGGCGTGAGGTCGCGCGGATCGAAGAAGTCGTATTCGATCGCATAGCCCGGCCGCGTCAGCTGTGCGTGCGCAAGGCCGGGGATCGTGCGCACGAAGGCCTGTTGCACATCGAAAGGCAGGCTCGTGGAGATGCCGTTCGGATAGACCTCGTGCGTCTCGAGTCCCTCGGGCTCGAGGAAGATCTGGTGCGAATCGCGGTCGGCGAAGCGCACGACCTTGTCTTCGACGCTGGGGCAATAGCGCGGGCCGACGCCCTCGATAACGCCGGTGAACATCGGCGAGCGGTCCGTCGCGGCACGGATGATGTCGTGCGTGCGCGTGTTGGTCGCCGTGATGTGGCAGGGACGCTGCGCCGGATGATCCTCACGGCGCCCCAGGAAGGAGAACACCGGGCGCGGCTCGTCGCTCGGCTGCACGACCAGGTTGCTGTAGTCGATGCTGCGGCCATCGATTCGCGGCGGCGTGCCGGTCTTCAGGCGCCCGACGCGGGGCATCAGCTCACGCAGGCGCGCGGCAAGCTTGAGCGACGGCGGATCGCCCGCGCGGCCACCCGAATACTGTTCAAGCCCGACATGCAGGCGACCGCCCAGGAACGTGCCCGTGGTCAGCACGACGGCGCGCGTCGTGAAGCGGATACCGGTGACCGTCACGACGGCGCGGACCTGCCCGCCCTCGACTTCGATGTCAGCCGCCTCCTGCTGGAAGCAGCGCAGGTTCGGCTCGTTCTCGACCGCCTGGCGGATCGCGCGGCGATAGAGCTGGCGATCCGCCTGCGCGCGGGTGGCGCGCACGGCCGGGCCCTTGCTGGCATTGAGCGTGCGGAACTGGATGCCGGCGCGGTCTGCGGCGCGGGCCATGATGCCGCCCATCGCGTCGATCTCGCGCACGAGATGGCCCTTGCCGATGCCGCCGATGGCCGGGTTGCAGCTCATCGCGCCGACGGTCTCGAGGTTCTGCGTCAGCAGCAGCGTGCGGGCACCACGGCGGGCCGCCGCCAGGGCGGCCTCCACGCCGGCATGGCCGCCGCCGATCACGATAACGTCATGGTCCGGGTGCACACTCATCCGCGCATTCTAATGGGTGACGGGTCAGCGAGTCCCGTCCACGGGCGGCGAAAAGGATTTCGAAACGCGACGTGCAAGATCGTTTGCGGGGCCTTATCATGCGCCCCGAGCCGGGTTCCCGGCCGCCCGCCGCCCCGCGTCTGCCGGGGCAGGAAAACAGCGCTTCTTCCCTTCGGAAATCCACATTGGCCCTTTAGCGGTACAATGTCGGCTGAATTCCGCCGTATTGTAGCGTTTCGATACGGTAATCGGGGTTTGGGGGTGGCTTGCGGCCTCCCCTTGGGTCGCTGCTAGACTGTCGCACCTTTTTTAAGGCCCAGTTTTTTTGTCTCTCAAACCCTAGTTAAGAGGTTGGTTCAATGAGCAATCTGGAAACCGTGCTGAAAAATGCCGGCAACACTGTCGAGCACCTGCGCAACTCGCAGATCGGCGCCTATGTCTACCCGGTCGTGTCGCCGGAGTTCTCGAACTGGCGTACGGAACAGGCCGCCTGGCGCAACAACGCCGTGCTGTTCGACCAGACGCACCACATGGTCGACCTCTTCATCGACGGCCCGGACGCCCTGGCGTTCATCGAGAGCCTCGCGATCAACAGCATGAAGGGCTTCGTGCCGAACAAGGCCAAGCAGTTCGTGGCGTGCTCGCACTCGGGCCACGTGATCGGCGACAACATCCTCTTCTACCTCGCCCCGGAAAGCTTCGTGATGGTCGGCCGCGCGCCGTCCTGCAACTGGGTGAAGTACCAGGCCGAGACCAGCGCCTTCCGCGTGTCGGTTCGCTATGACGACCGTTCGCCGTCGCGCCCGAACGGCCACGCCGTCCGCCGCAACTACTACCGCTTCCAGATCCAGGGCCCGAAGGCCAAGCATGTGATCGACAAGCTCAACGGCACCCCGATGCCGGAGCTGAAGTTCTTCAACATGGCCGCCATCAAGATCAAGGGCCGTCTGGTCCGCACGCTGCGCCACGGCATGGCCGGCGAGCCGGGCGTCGAGATCTGGGGCCCCTATGAAGAGCGCGAAGAGATCGCTGCCGCCATCATCGAGGCGGGCAAGGAATTCGGCCTGCTGCCGGTCGGTTCGCGCGCCTACGCGACGAACACGCTGGAGTCGGGCTGGGTGCCGTCGCCGCTGCCGGCCGTGTACACGGACGAGCGCATGAAGGGCTATCGCGAGTGGCTGCCGGCCAACTCGTACGAGTCGGCGGGTGCCATCGGTGGTTCGTTCGTCTCGAAGAACATCGAAGACTACTACCTGACCCCGTACGAAATCGGCTACGGCCCGTTCGTGAAGTTCGACCATGACTTCATCGGCCGTGAAGCCCTCGAGAAGATGAACGGTGGCAAGGGTGGCCGTCGCAAGGTGACGCTGGCCTGGAACGGCGAAGACGTCGCCAAGATCCAGCGTTCGATCCTCGAGAAGGGCGAGCACTACAAGTACATCGAAATGCCGCTGTCGAACTACGCGAACAGCAACTACGACCAGCTGACGGCGGGTGGCAAGACGGTGGGCCTGTCGCTGTTCTCGGGCTACAGCTACAACGAGCGTTCGTTCCTGTCGCTGGCCGTTGTCGACGAAGACATCGCGCTGGGCAACGAAGTCGTCCTGCACTGGGGCGAGCCGAACGGCGGTTCCAAGAAGACGACTGTCGAGCCGCACAAGATGGCCGAGATCCGCGCGATCGTTTCGCCGGTTCCGTACGCCGTCACGGCGCGCACGCAGTACGCCGACGGCTGGCGCACGGGCAAGTAATTGCCGCATAGCGTGTGATTGAAGGGCAGGTGGGAAACCACCTGCCCTTTTTCATTTCTGCGACGGGAGCCGATCATGAGCGAAATCCAGCCCCGCACCGCCTATGACCTGCTCGGCGGCCCGGCGATCGACAAGCTGGTCGATGATTTCTATGACCGGATGGAGACGCTGCCGGAAGCCCGGGAGCTGCGTGCCATCCACTCGCCCGACCTGGCGCCCATCCGCCGGATCCTCAAGCTCTACCTGTACGAGTGGCTCGGCGGCCCGAAGGGCTTTTCGACCGAGCGCGGGCATCCGATGCTGCGCGCCCGCCACCTGCCCTTTTCGATCGGCATCGCCGAGCGCGACCAGTGGATGCTGTGCATGAACGGGGCGCTGGATGCGATGGCCTGCGAACCGGAAGTGCGCGAACACATCCGCACCGCTGTCGCGAACCTGGCTGACTGGATGCGCAACAAGCCTGAAGAGCCGGCGCCCGGTCAGGGTTGACGGCTGCGAACGGTTTCCACGGCCTTGCGGGTGGCCTCGTCCATCGGCGTGAGCATCACCACGCGGATTGCCGGGTGTCCGTCCGGCACATAGGCGGTGTTCTCGAACACCAGTTCGCCGAATTCCGCGTTCGGGATGCGGTACTCGCCATAAGAGCGGACGTTGATCTCCGGGGCGCGCCACATCCGGCGGAACACCGCGGACTGGCTTTCCATGCGACGGATCAGCGATTCGAACTGCGGATCCTTGCCGGACTTGCTGTAGTCGACGCGCAGCTTGGCCAACACCCTTGACGCCATCGTCTCGAATTCTGCTGGCTTCATCGTCGAACTGGCAGCAAAAAGCGTCTCGAGCAGATTTCGCTGACCCACCGGCATCGCACTATAGTCGCGCACCAGGGCCGCGCTCAGCTGGTTCCAGGCCAGGACGTCCCAGCGCAGGTTGAGCATCACGGATGGACCAGCGGCACCTTCGATCATCCGCAGGATCTCGGGCGGAACCTCCTGCTGGCCCTCGTGCTGCAGGCGCGGAGGGCGTTGCTGCACCAGCGAGAACAGGTAGACGCGTTCATCGTCGGTCAGGCGGAAGGTGTGGCAGATCCGCTCCAGCACCTCGTCGGACACGCGCATCTGGCGGCCCTGCTCAAGCCAGGTGTACCAGGCGACGCTGACACCCGAGAGCGCCGCCACGTCTTCCCGACGCAGACCCTCGGTACGGCGCCGCTGCGGCTCGGGCAGGCCGAGATCGGAAGGCTTGATGCGGGCCCGGCAACTGCGCAGGAACTCCGCGCGCTGGCGGTCCATGGGCGGCCGTACAGGACGGCGCTGAGCCTCACCCGGCCCCTCGAGTCGTTCCGTGGTGTCCATCCACCCCCCCCCTCGTGTCTTTTAGACTGCTATTACTAATACCACGTTTGGAGTCAACAATTAAGGGCTTGCAGTTCAATGGTTCTGGCAAGCGCGGAGCGCCTTGCGTTAGCTTCAGGATTGGGGTCGACAGGTTACAAACATGTGACCGCGCCGTTCAGATAACTAGACCAAGCAGGAAGGGGTTTACATGACGATTTCGAAATCCACGCACAGCGTGGCGGGCAGCGTTGCGGCTGCCGTTGCGCTGGCGCTTGCGTCGCCGGCGACGTCTTTCGCGGCCGACGAGCTCGTAGAAGTACAGATCACCGGCTCGCGCATTACGCTGGCACCCGGCATGACGGCGCCCACGCCCGTGACGTCGGTGACGGCGGAAGACATGAAGTCGCTCGGCCCCAACCAGATCATCGACAGCCTCAATGCGCTGCCGGTGTTCCGCAACAACTCCAACGCCAACCAGTCGCTGGGTGGCCAGAACTCCGGCGGCGCCAACGTCAACATGCACGGCATCGGCACCAGCCGCACGCTCGTGCTGCTCGACGGTCGCCGTGTCGTGGCGACGAACCGCTTCGGCAGCGTCGACGTGAACATCCTGCCCAGCATGCTGCTGAAGAACGTCGAGACGGTAACGGGCGGCGCATCGGCCAGCTACGGTACGGACGCCGTGGCCGGCGTCACCAACTTCATCCTCGACACCAAGTTCGAGGGCGTGAAGGCCAAGGCCCAGTTCGGCCAGACCTCACGCGGTGACGGCGCCAACAAGGAATACGGCTTCGCCGTCGGCCACAGCTTCATGAATGACCGGCTGCATTTCGTCGGCTCGTTCAACGCCAACCAGCTCGACCCCATCGAAGGCAAGAGCTCGATGGACAAGCGTCCGTACATCAAGCACTGGGGCTATGTCACCAACCCCAACACGGCAGGTCCGACGTACATCACCGCGCCCAATGTCGTCCCGACGAATTTCGCGAACACGCTGATGTTCACCGCAACGTCCAGCAGCCCGCTTGATCGCCTTATCTTCGACTCCACCGGACAGCTCTTCGACAAACTTCCGTTCTCCGGGATCGGTCAGCTGAACGGCGGCTGCAACTGCCAATCCCTCTCCGATCCCAGAATGTCGACGATGTATCAGGACCAGAACATTCAGGTGGGATACGACGGCAAGTCCGGCGTCGCCCGCGTGGGCTTCGACATCAACGACAACACCGAAGTCTATGCGCAGGGCCTCTGGGCAAAGAACCACCAGCGCACCCGCTGGCAGGACATTCCCCTTGTGTCGACCTGGGCAACCCGCATCTACCAGGACAACGCCTACCTGCCGGCCTCCGCCGCAGCGCTGATCGCCGCGAGCGGGTCCCGCACGGCCGGTGCCGGTGCGATCGCTGATGGCGGCGCGAAGTACGTGGCTGCCACGCTGTATTTGTCGGCCCTCGCCAGCGATCCGAACGGCGGCTCGATCCTCGATACGGCCAACAACATGGCCAGCTATACCCTCGGCCTGACCACCAAGATCCGCGACTGGAAGGTCAACGCCTACGCGCAGCATGGCGAAAACACGCAGGATTACGACGGCTACAACCTGCCGCGCGTGGATCGCCTGCAGGTGGCCCTGGATGCGGTGAAGGATGTCAACGGCAAGATCGTCTGCCGCGCCTCGCTGCCGCAGTACGATCCGAACGGCTACTGGAAGGATTGCGTGCCGGTGAACATCCTCGGTGGCAAGGGCACGATGACCCCCGCCATGTGGGATTACACCCACCAGCTCTACAAGCATGCCTTTGCCACCGTGAAGCAGGACCTCTTCGAGGTCTCGGCTTCCGGCAGCCTGGGTATCGGCCTGCCGGCCGGTGACATCAGCGCCGCGGTCGGCGCGAACTGGCGTCGGGACGATTTCGAGCAGGGCACGCCGAATCCGTCTGACGAGTTTCCGGCACTGGCGGATGGCCGCCTGCTGAAGGACCTCGGCATCGGCGACGGCACGCGTGGCATCGTCCCGCAGTACGGCTGCACGCCGGGGGGCACGCCGGTGACCGGTGGCGTACCGGGCCTGCGCTACGCTGCAGCGGGCTTCTGCGGGGCCAGCAGCTCCAGCACCCTGCTGTTCTCTAGCCAGCGCTTCATTCAGGGCAGTGACTCGGTCAAGGAAGCCTTCGCCGAATTCCAGATTCCGGTACTGGCCAAGCTGCCCTTCGCCGAGCGGGTGGATGCAAACCTGGCGGCACGCTGGGCCAATTACGAGGGTGCGGGCCAGATCTGGTCCTGGAAGGGCGGCCTGAGCTGGTCGATCAACGACCAGGTGCGCGTCCGTGCCACCAGCTCGCGCGACGTGCGTGCGCCGAACCTGCGTGACCGTTTCGACTCCACGCTGGGCGGCGTCAACGCGATCGATCGCAACTCCAGGCTGGCGACGCCGATCTCGTATTCGATCATCAGTTACTCGGGTGGCAACCCGAACCTGAAGCCCGAGAAGGCGGACACCACGACGGCAGGCATCGTGTTCCAGCCTGCTTTCCTCGACGGCTTCCAGGCGTCGGTTGACTGGTACAAGATCAACATCAAGGGTGCCATCGCGCAGCTCGGCGCACAGACCGTGCTGGACCAGTGCAACCTGGGTGATACGGCGCTCTGCCAGTACGTGCACCGTAACAACAACACCCTTCAGAACCCGCTGGGCGACCTCCAGCAGCTCGACAACTACTACCTCAACCTGAACAGCGAAACCTATCAGGGTGTGGACTTCGAGCTGGGTTATCGCAAGGCGCTGACGCTGTTCGGCGGCGGTCCGGAGTCGATCACGGTGCGAGCCTTCGCCACGCGTTACCTGACGAATGAGCAGCAGCCGCCGGAACTGCTGAACGCGAGCGGCGCCAAGACGGCCGGCCCGAAGATCGACAACATGGCCGTGACGCCGAATGCGGCCACGTTCATGCTGGGCTATCGCAACGGGCCTTACACCGCGATGATCTCGGAGCGCTTCACGAGCTCCTTCAAGATCAACCGCCTCTACGAAGAGAGCAAGGTGCGTGCCCCGGTCGTTGCCGGGAACACGACGGTGGACGACAACACCGTGGGCGAGGTTCTCACCACCGACCTCACCCTGGGTTGGCAGCCGGAACAGTTCGCCGGCCTGCGTGTGTACTCGACCATCACCAACCTGTTCGACCGGAATCCGGAGATTCTGCCGACGGTCGGTGGACGTACCGGCTTCGGCCCCGGCCTGAACGGAGACATCATCGGTCGCCGCTTTGTGGTGGGCGCGGAATACAAGTTCTAAGCCTCCCGCTGTAGTCTGTGATGACGGGGGCGGGTGCCTGTGACCCGCCCCCATTTTTTTGGGCACGGAGTAAAACGATGACAAAGATCACGTGCACCGCAGCCGCCCTGGCAGTCGTCCTGCTGGCGGGCTGCGCCCCGTCGAAGCCAGCGGTCGATCCGGCCGTGAAGGCTGCGATGGACCGCTGGGCGGAAGTGGGCAAGCTGCCTGACTGGAGCGGCGTCTGGGAAATCGACTGGCGCAACACGCGCGGGATGCCGCCGCGTCCGGCCATGAAATTCACGCCCGCCTGGCAGGTCAAGGCAGACACGTACAAGAAGAACCAGGCCAAGGGCGAGAACCTGCAGGCCGATGTCGCCAACTGCGTGCCGCCCGGGCTGCCGGGCATCATGAGCCAGCCTTATCCGATCGAGTTCCTGTACCAGCCGGGCAAGGTCGTGATGTTGACCGAGGCTTACTACATGTACCGACAGGTCTGGACCGACGGCCGCAAGGCACCGGAGGATCCGGATCCGTATTTCAACGGCCATTCCGTCGGCCACTGGGAAGGGGACACGCTAGTCGTCGAGACGGTGGGGCTGCACGCTCAGAACCGCATCGGCCCGGGCATCGGGCACAGCGAGCAACTGAAGATCGTCGAGCGCATCCACCGCGTGGACAAGGACTGGCTCGAGATCGAGACGACGCTCACCGATCCGGAAGTCCTCGCCGAGCCTTACACGAGCACGACGTCCTATCGTCATCTCGAGGACGAACTGCGCGAATACGTCTGCCTCGAGAACAACCACGACAGTGCCGACGAGAAGGGTCGGCCCGGCATCCGACTGGAGTGAGCATGAACACGCATCGCATCGCGTTGATCGCCGCCGCAGCTTCGCTGGCCTTCGGTACGACGGCAGTCGCCCACCATTCCACCGCCATGTTTGATTTCTCGAAGACCATCGAGATCTCGGGCACGGTGAAGGACTTCGAGTGGACGAACCCGCACACCTGGACGAACGTCACGGTGGACGGCAACAAGACCGCCGTTTATGGGCTCGAGGGCATGAGCCCGAACTACCTCTCGCGCAACGGCTGGACCAAGCGCACGCTGAAGCCCGGCGACAAGGTGAGCTTCGAAGTGCACCCGCTGAAGGATGGCCGCAAGGGCGGCTTCATGGTCAGCGCGAAGCTCGCCGACGGCACGGTGCTCTACAACCTGCCGAAGCGCCCGGAGAAGTAAGGCACGGTGCTGGCGCTCTATCACCACGGCTCCTCGGCCTGCGCCGCGAAGGTTCGCTTCGCGCTGGCCGAGAAGCAGGTCGCGTGGCAGAGCCATTACGTCGACATCCTGGCGGGCGAACAATTCTCGCCCGCCTTCCTCGCCGTGAACCCCAAGGGCGTCGTGCCCGTGCTGGTGCACGACGAGCGGGTGATCCCGGAATCCACCGTGATCTGCGAATACGTCGAGGAAGCCTTCGACGGCTCCAGGCTGATGCCTGACGATGCCTTCCTGCGGGCACAGGTCCGGCTCTGGACCAAGTTCGTGGACGAGGAGCTGCACCCGGCCTGTTCCGCGCTCACTTACACCGTCTCCCACCGCCACACGATCCTGCGGCGGGGCGTCGGCAGCTTCGACGATTTCCTGCGCCAGGGCGGCAGCGAGGGCCTCGCGGCCCGGACGCTCAAATGGCAGTGGATCCCGCAGGGGCTGGAAGCGCCCGGCGCCGCCGACAAGCTGCGGCTGTATGACGCCGCACTGAGGAAGATGGAATCAGCCCTGGCCGCCACCGGCTGGCTGGTGGGCGACAGCCTGACGCTGGCCGACATCTCGCTCGCCCCATACGTGAACCGCCTCGACGCCCTGTCGATGCAGGGCCTTTGGAACGAGGGCCGGCTGCCGCGTGTCGCCGACTGGTTCGACCGCCTGCGCAACCGGTCCAGCTTCCGGCCCGCCTTCCTCGACTGGATGCCGGTGGATCTGAGCGCAGAAATGGCGGGCAACGGGCGCAGGTCCTGGCCTGTCGTAAAGGGCCTGCTCGGCATCTGACGCGGCGCAGCGTGACGCATGCCTCATTTTGGGATCCCGAATTGACAGTTTGGGATCCCAGGAGCAGGATGCCGCACCACTTATGAGCACCCACCTGACCGAAGCCATTGTCCGGATCCGCGAGATGATTCTCCGCGGCGATCTGGCGCCCGGTCAGCGCGTCGCGGAA
>CANGMU010000031.1 GCA_947454665.1 Pseudomonadota bacterium
CATCCGTCGACGTGCCGCCCACGTCGCAGCAGATGAGCCGCGGCTCGCCGATCGCCTCGCCCAGTCGTCGGCAGGATGCTGTGCCGGCGGCAGGGCCCGCGAAGAGGATCTTGTACGGGGCCTGCAGCGCCTCGCGCCAGGGCAGCAGCGAAGCGGTGCAGTCCGCGAAGTTCAGGTCGCCGGTGAAGCCCAGCCCCTTCAGGCCGGCATCGAGCTTGTGCGCGTAGTCGCCGTACAGCAGCTTCATGATCACGTCGACGACGGTGGTGGACGCGCGGCTGAATTCCTTGGCGCGTGGCGAGATCACCGATGACACGGAGATGGGGATGTCGCCGAGTACTTCGCGGGCGATCTCGCTGAGCTGACGCTCGTGCGCGTCATTCGCAAAGCTGTTGATCAGACAGATCGCGAGGCCTTCGATATGGCAATCGCGCAGGGTTTCGATCTCCGCGCGGGCCTGGGCCGCGTCGAAGGGCAGCAGCACGCTGCCGTCGGCGCGCAGGCGCTCGCGGATGCCACGGCGCAGATAGCGCGGGACCAGCGGTCGGTTGGCGTCGCCGAAGGAGCGGCGCCAGCGCGGGTTCAGTTGGCCGTCGAAGGGGCGCCAGGCGCGGCCGCCATCGAGCATGTCGCGATGGCCTTCCGTCGTCAGGAAGCCGACCTTGGGCAGCCGACGGGTGAGGATTGCGTTCAGCCCCTTGGTGCTCGCGTGGTTGAAGAGCGGACTGCCCGCCACGTTCAGGCGCCGGGCGCCTTCCACGACGGAACGCTGCGGGTCTTCAGGGAAGCTGGGGACCTTGGTGACTTCCAGCTTGCCGTCGCGGAAGGCCACGACGTCCGTGAAGGTGCCGCCGACATCGACGCCGAACATCCTTACGCCTCCCGCTTCGTGCCTGTGGGCACGAGCGACTGGATGGCGGTGGTCAGCGTGCCGAACAGGGGGCCGGGTTCGCGGCTCACGGAATGCAGGCAGTGGCTGCACTTCACGACCTCCCACCAACCGCCTTCGCTCAGCACTCGGTAGCGCTGCAGGGCGGCGGTGCCGCAGGACGGACAGTCGCCTTCCATCGGCAGGCGCGCGGCCTCGACGGTGGGCGTGGTGGGTCGCATGAACATGGTCCGTTCCCCTGGCTGGATTCGATCTTGTGCGGCCGACTGTACGAGCGTACAAGTGGCTTTGCAATGACCCGAAACACGGCACCGCTGGAGCGCACCGAGACCTACCACCGCTATCTGGACGCGGCCGAGCAGGCTTTCATCCACTTCGGTTACGAGGGCGCCTCGATCCGCCGCATCTCGGCCGATGCGGGCGCGCCACTGGGCACGTTGCACCATTACTGGGGCAGCAAGGACGTCCTGTTCCGCGAAGTCTGCGAGCGTCGTTTCGCACCGATTCAGGCTGAGCAGTTGCGCCGGCTGCGCGCGCTGGCCCTGTTGGGTCGCCGCACGCGCCCTCCACTCGAGGCTGTGGTGCGCGCGCTGGTGGAGCCGCCGATGGCAGCGGGCGAGGGCGACGCGGCCACGCAGGATGCGATCCGCAAGCTATATGGCCGCGTCCTCACGGAGCCTTCCGATGTCGTGAAGCGCATCGTGAAGGACATGTTCCGCGATGCCACGTGGCTGTTCAGCGACCTGCTGCAGGCGGCCTGCCCGCGGCTTGATCCGGAAGTCTTCTACTGGCGGCAGACTTGCGCGCTGGGCGCGTTCATCTTTGCGCAGTCTTTCGGTGACCGAATGGGTTATGCGCTGGCCGATGCCCGCGCACCAGCTGACTGGCAACAGGCTTCGGACGAGGTCGTGGGTTTCGTCCTGCGGGGCATGGGCTGATCGCTGTCAGCGGCGCAGCTGGCGCAAGGTGTCGATGACGGCCATCGGGCGACCGTCCTTGCGTACCAACGCATCGCAGCCTGCCTCTCGGCAGGCGGCTTCCAGCAACGGATTGTTATCCCCACTGAAGGCGATCAGCAGGCAGTCCGGTCGCGCGGCACGCAGGTGCTCCAACAGCGGCAGGGCGGAACCGTCGCCAAGCTGCAGGTCCACCACGAAGGCGTCCGGTGCGGCCGTGTCCGCGAGCGCCTGCAGGGCATCCGATGCAGCGGCATGTCCCACGCACTGCAGGTCCGGCTGCAGGTCGATGAGCATCGACAAGACCTCGGCGAGGTCGGTGTTGTCCTCGCCGATGGCCACTCGCAGCGGGGGGATCACGTCTGCCATCATGGCGCCATGATACGCAGAGCACTGGGCCAGACGGGCCTCCACATCCATCCGCTCGTCCTGGGCGGCAACGTATTCGGCTGGACCGCGGATGAAGCCACGTCGTTCGACGTGCTCGATGCTTTCGTCGCCGGTGGCGGCAATTGCATCGACACGGCCGATGTCTATTCGGCCTGGGTGCCCGGACATCACGGCGGCGAATCCGAGACGGTGATCGGCAACTGGCTTGCGCGGCGTGGGCGCCGGGACGACGTGATCATCGCGACAAAGGTGGGCTGGGAAGCCGCCCCGGACCGCAAGGGTCTCAAGCGCGAGTACATCCTGCGCAGCGTGGAGGAATCGCTGCGGCGCCTGCGGACGGATTACATCGATCTGTATTACTCGCACAAGGATGACCTGTCGCTGCACGTCGAAGAGCCGTTGCGTGCGCACGAACAGTTGCTGCGCGAGGGCAAGATCCGCTTCATCGGCGCGTCCAATTTCTCTGCCCCGCGCCTGCGCGAGGCGCTGTCGGCTTCGGATTTGCCGCGTTACCAGGTGCTCCAGCCGCACTACAACCTGCTGGAGCGCGACGAGTTCGAGAACGAGCTTCTGCCGGTCTGTCAGGGGGCAGGGCTGGGCGTGCTCACGTATTTCTCGCTGGCCAGTGGGTACCTCACTGGAAAATATCGCAGTAGCGCGGACCTTGCGGGCAAGGCGCGCATGATGATGGTGGGGCGTTATCTCTCAGGTCGTGGCCCACAAGTGCTGGCTGCGATCGATGTGGTTGCGGCAGATCTGGGTGCTACGCCGGCGCAGGTTTCCCTTGCCTGGCTGCTCGCACAACCCGGCGTGACGGCACCCATCGCCAGTGCCACATCCACTGCCCAATTAGCCGAATTGCTCGCTGCGACAGCCCTGGAACTGACCCGGGAACACCTGTCCTTGTTGTCTGGCCGTATTTCATAACTCATTGATCGGGCGTGGATCTTTGGCGAGACGCGACGTGCCGAATCACATCTTTCTGATCAACTGGTCCCGGAAATCCTTGACATTGATAAAAAAGTGCTTTTTTCCCGGCGGAATGCCCGTATAGAATAAACCTCGATCGTTGGTCGTCCGTCTTCTGTCCTGTCGTGCCGCAAGTGCGCGCGTGCTCTAGTGGAAGGGTCTCCGATCAGGTGATGGCACTTAAACGTTTGGAGATCGATACACATGGCGAAGATTTACGTGGGCAACCTGCCCTTCTCGGCGACCGACAGCGACATCCGCACGCTGTTTGGCCAGCATGGCACTGTCGAGTCGGTTGCCCTGCCGACGGACCGTGAGACGGGCCGTCCGCGCGGCTTCGGCTTCGTCGAGATGCCGGCCGCCGACTCGCAGCGCGCGATCCAGGCGCTCAACGGTTACTCGATGTGCGGTCGTCCGCTGCGCGTCAACGAAGCGCAGGACAAGCCGCGCACGGGCGGTGGCGGTGGCGGCGGCGGCTTCCGCGGTGGTTCGGGCGGCGGTGGCGGCGGTTTCCGTGGCGGCTCGGGCGGCGGCGGCGGCGGCGGTCGCTGGTAAGTCAGCCCGGACGGATGCATCGGGGTCAAACGGCCCTCATGCCTCCCGTCCACCAGGCACCTGATCGAAGGCCCGGGTCATCCCGGGCCTTCGCATTTCCGGAGGATGAGGACCATGGCCGCAAGGCCCGTGTTGAAGATGGGTGATCCGCGCTTGCTGGAGCGGGCCGCTGAAGTGGGTGAATTCGCGACGCCGGAGCTGCTTGCCCTGTTGCAGGACATGCGCGACACGATGGTCGCGGAGCGCGGTGCCGGCCTTGCCGCGCCTCAGATCGGCGTGCCCTTGCGCGTCGTCATTTTCGGGTTCGAATCCAGTCCCCGTTATCCCGATGCGCTGCCTGTTCCGTATACGGAACTCATCAATCCTGTGCTCACCTTCCCCGACGACGAGGAAGAGGAAGGCTGGGAGGGCTGCTTGTCGGTGCCGGGCCTGCGTGGTCTGGTTTCACGTCATCGACACCTGCGTTACCGCGGCTTTGATCCACAGGGAAATCTGATCCAGCGCAGTGTCGAGGGTTTCCATGCCCGCGTCGTCCAGCACGAGGTCGATCACCTCGATGGCATGCTCTTTCCCCGCCGTATCCGCGACCTCACGCGCTTCGGCTTCCAGGATGTGTTGTTCCCGGGTGTGCCAGTCCTCGACGACTGACACAGCTTTCTGCCCCGCAACCGCGTTAGCATTGCGGCATGGAGCACTATGACGTTCTGGTGATCGGGACCGGCCCTGCTGGAGAGGGCGCGGCGATGATGGCTTCCAAGCACCACCGCAAGGTGGCTGTCGTGGAACGCGAAATCGAAGTCGGTGGCGGCTGCACGCACTGGGGCACGATCCCCAGCAAGGCCTTGCGCCACGCGGTGAAGACCCTCAGTGATGTGCGCGCGAACCCGCTGCTGCGGGACGTCGCAGCCCACTTGAAGGTCACCTTCCCGCAGTTGCTGTCCAGCGCGGACAAGGTGATCGAGGCGCAGGTGCAGATGCGCCAGCGATTCTACGACCGCAACCGCGTTCCGGTGCTGTCGGGCAATGCTGCGTTCATCGATGAGCACACGATCGAGCTCACGCCCCGTTCGGACGCGCCCTATCGGGTGACTGCCGACTACATCGTCATCGCGACCGGCTCACGTCCTTACCATCCGCCCGGTGTCGATTTCACGCATCCGCGCGTGCGCGACAGCAACACGGTGCTGAAATACCAGGAGTCGCCGTTCTCGGTGACGATCTATGGCGCCGGCGTCATCGGTTGCGAGTACGCCTCGATCTTCCTGAACATGGGCTGCAAGGTAAATCTCCTGAACACGCAGGATCGACTGCTGTCGTTCATGGATGAGGAAATCGCCGAGGCCTTGTCCTATCACCTGCGTGACCAGGGCTGCATCATCCGGCACAACGAGCACTTCGACTCGCTCGAAGCGCGCGAGAACGATGTCGTCGTCAAGCTGAAGTCCGGCCGTGCGATCAAGTCCGACATGCTGCTGTGGGCGAATGGTCGCACGGGCAATACCGACGGCCTGAACCTTGCCGCAGTGGGCCTGTCCGCGGACCAGCGCGGGCAGCTCAGCGTCAACGAGCATTACCAGACCGTCGTCCCGCACATCTTTGCAGCCGGCGATGTAATCGGCCCGCCGGCGCTGGCCAGCGCCGCCTACCAGCAGGGCGGCCATGTCGGTGCCTATATCGTCGATCGGGCGACACCGCCACCCAACCTTGACCTGGTGCCGAGCGGGATCTACACGATTCCCGAGATCTCGTCGGTCGGTCGCACCGAGCGCGAGCTTCAGGAGGCGAAGGTTCCTTACGAGTTGGGGCACATCCACTTCAAGTCGCTGGCCCGCGCGCAGATGACCAACCAGCGCGTCGGCATGCTGAAGCTGCTGTTCCATCCGGAGACCCTGCAGGTGCTGGGCGTCCATTGTTTCGGCGACAACGCATCCGAGATCGTGCATATCGGCCAGTGCGTGATGGCGAATCCGGAGACGAACTCGCTGCGCTATTTCATCAACGCGACGTTCAATTACCCGACGATGGCGGAGGCTTACCGCATCGCGGCGTACAACGGGCTCAATCGCCTCGTCTGACGTCAGACTGTCGATGCCGCCGGCCGAGGAATCCGCTACCGTGCGGTGATGGCCAAGAACCTGCCCCCGGATCGCCCGAAAGCGCGTTCCCTCAAACCCCTCCGGGCCCTCGCGCCCTTCCTGCTGCCTTACCGCGGTCGACTGGCGTTCGCGCTCGGCGCGCTGCTGGTCGCTTCCGGCGCGATGCTTGCTTTGCCGGTCGCAGTCCGCCAGCTCATCGACCACGGCGTGGCAGCGGGCGACGCTGCCACGATCAATCGTTATTTCGCAGGCTTCCTAGGGGCGGCCGTCGTGTTCGGCGTCTTCGCTGCCTTGCGTTTCTATCTCGTGACCTGGCTCGGCGAACGCGTCGTCGCCGATATCCGTGCCGCGGTATTCCGTCGTGTCGTGCAGATGGACCAGAGTTTCTTCGAGGTGACGCGCACGGGTGAGGTGCTGTCGCGCCTCACCACGGACACGACGCTGGTGCAGTCGATCTCCGGCGTGGGCCTGTCGATCACGCTGCGTTCTGCCCTGAACCTGCTTGGCGCCTTGGTGCTCATGGGCGCGACCAGCGCGTGGCTCATGGGCGTCACGGTGGCGATGGTGCCGGCGATCCTGCTGCCCCTGTTTGCTGTCGGCCGCCGCGTGCGACGCCTCTCGCGCGATTCCCAGGACCGCATCGCCGACGCCAGTGCGCTGGCCGGCGAGACGCTCGGCGCGATGCAGACCGTGCAGGCGTTCACGCTGGAGACCATGCAGGCTGACCGCTTCGCACAGGCCGCCGAACAGAGTTTCGATACGGCGGTCAGCCGGAACCAGGTGAGGGCGCGGCTCACCGCGCTGGGCACGATGCTCGTCATGGGCGCAGTGACGTTGGTCCTGTGGCTCGGTGCGCGGGCGGTGCTGGCCGGCCAGATGAGTGGCGGACAGTTGGGGCAGTTCCTGTTGTATGCCGTTTTCGTGATGACTGCCGCCGCGGCGCTGATCGAACAGTGGGGCGAGGTGCAGCGCGCGGCCGGCGCGATGGAACGGCTCGTCGAACTGCTCGATGCGCGGCCCGCCATCGCAGCGCCACCCGTTCCGCAGCACTTCAGTGCGCGCGTGACCGGATCGATCCGCTTCGAGGGCCTGGGTTTCCGTTATCCCTCGCGGCCGGACACGCCCGCGCTGCAGGGCATCGACCTCCAGATACAGCCCGGCGAAACAGTCGCCTTCGTCGGGCCATCAGGCGCGGGCAAGAGCACGCTGTTCCAGTTGCTGTTGCGCTTCCATGATCCACAGGAAGGTCGCGTCTGCATCGATGGGATCGACATCGCGCAGCTCGAGCCGCGGGATCTGAGGTCTTGCATCGGCCTCGTGCCGCAGGAGACCGTGCTGTTCGGCGCGTCCGCGCGAGAGAACATCCGTTATGGCCGTCCCGATGCGTCGGATGCCGAGATCGAAGTGGCGGCACAGGCTGCGGAGGCCGATGCCTTCATCCGTGCGTTGCCGCAGGGCTATGACAGCTTCCTGGGCGAGCGGGGTACCCGGCTTTCCGGCGGGCAGCGTCAACGCATCGCGATCGCGCGGGCGATCCTGAAGGATCCCCCCATCCTGCTCCTCGACGAGGCAACCAGCGCGCTGGATACGGAGAACGAGCGGCTCGTGCAGGCTGCGTTGGAGCGACTGATGGCTTCCCGCACGACCCTGATCGTCGCGCATCGCCTGTCGACCGTCCTCAAGGCGGACCGGATCGTCGTCCTCGACCGCGGCAGGATCGTGGCGGTCGGGCCGCACGCTGAACTGCTGGCCACGAGCCCTCTGTACGCGCGCCTCGCCCAGGCACAGTTTTCCTCCTCCTCCTCCCTGAATGCGGTTAATACGGCATGACAGCATGCTGCCAGTCCGGATACAGTGAAGTTCTACGTGCTGTAAAGCATGGAAGCAGGTGCTGACGTGTACGCGACCGGTAACGCCGAACACTGGCGCCGCAGATATTTCGAGATCCTCAAGGCCCGCGAACAGGAAGGGCAGGCCTACCGCACCATAGAGAACCTTTTGCGGCGGATCCTCGCGCGACTCTGTTCCGCTGCCATGGGTCGTTCGGCTGAGCTCGATGGAGAGCTCAAGCGCCTGGTGGGCGCGCTGCTCGACGGAACAAAGATGGAGGAGCTTGAAACGCTGCTTCGTCCCCTTTCGGAGACCGTGACCGTCGTGGAACGGGTCCGCAGTGACACGGTCCAGGTGCCGGTTGTCGATGAATCCGAAGCGTCGGCTGACGAGCCGGTCGAGCTGCGGATTCGCAGCATCCTGGGTCGCGTGCTCACGCTGGTTTCGCAGAGCGAAGGCTTGGCCGAGCCGGCCCGAGAAATCGGCCAGCAATTGCAGATGCCCCTGCGGCCGGACCAGTTGCCCGTTGTGCTGTCCGACATCGCCGACCTCATGGATCGCCGCGTCAATGATGTCGAGGGCGAGAAAAGGGCCATCGAGGAATTGCTGGCGCAGGTCACCGCCAAGCTCGACGAAATCACCCAGTACATGGGTCATGAGAGCGCCGATCATCAGGCGGCGCTCGACGGCACGCGCGAATTCAACAGCTCGCTGGTGGCGGAAATGTCCGCCCTTGGCGAGAACGTGGCCGAAGCGAAGGACCTTGAACAGGTCAAGCTGCGCGTGCAGGCCGGGCTCGACATCATCAGCGTGCGGGTCCACCAGTTCCGCGAGCGCGAAGAGTCGCGCGTTCGATCCGCGCTGGAACGAAACGAAAGGATGCGGGTGCGGGTGGAAGCCCTGGAACGCGAAGCCAGGGCGCTGCAGGAACGGCTCCATGACGAGCAGCGCCTGTCGATGGTCGATGCGCTGACCCAGGTGCCGAATCGTCGTGCCTATGAGGCTCGGCTGAATGAAGAGTTCAAGCGCTGGCGCCGCTTCGGTCAGCCTGTCTCGATCGTCGCCTGGGATATCGACCACTTCAAGTTGGTGAACGACGCCTTCGGTCATCGGGCTGGCGACAAGGTGTTGCGCATCTTCGCCGAGACGCTGGTTGCACGCGTGCGGACCACTGATTTCGTTGCGCGCTACGGCGGCGAGGAATTCGTGATGATCCTGTCGGGGACGGCCAGGCAGGAGACGATGCAGTTGGTCGAGGAAATCCGCCAGGCCATCGCTGCGCTCGGCTTTCACTTCCGGAGTGAGCCGGTGTCGATCACGGCCTCTTGTGGCGTGTCGGACTTCCGCGAACTCGACGAAATGGATTCGGCCTTCGAGCGGGCGGACGCCGCGCTCTATCAGGCCAAGGCAGCGGGCAGGAACCGCTGCATGTCGGGCTGATCAGCGCCGCCGCGCGCGCCAGTACAACACCAGCAGGAAGCCACCGACCATGCCGCCCAGGTGGGCGAAATGTGCCACGCCCTGCTGCGTGCCGGTTACGCCCAGCACCAGTTCCATCAGGCCGTAAAGCGTCACGAAGAGCCAGGCCGGCATCGGGATGGGCGGGAACAGCAGCATCAGTCGCCGGTTCGGCCAGGCCAGGCCGAAGGCCAGCAGCAGACCGAAGATGCCTCCCGAAGCGCCGACCGTGGGTGCCGGCGGCACGCCCAGCAGCGGCATCACCAGCAATTGCGCCACGGCTGCGCCGATTACACAGGTGAAATAATAGACCGTGAAGCGGGCAGGGCCCAGCAGCCGCTCCAGTTCAGGGCCGAACATGTAGAGCGCGAGGCCGTTGAAGGCCAGGTGCGTGAAGCTGCCGTGCAGGAAGGCATAGCTGACAAGCTGCCAGGGCTCGAAATGCGGACCGAATGCGCTGCCGCCCAGGGGCCACAGCGCGTAATGGTAAAGCAGGCCTTCCGCCGAGATCAGCTGCAGCACGTAGCCGACGGCACAGGCCGCCAGCAGCGCGCGTGTGACAGTCGGCAGCCCGCGCACCGGGTCAGCCCTCGGTTTGCGACTCGGCCGAGCGGCTGTTGCGCTTGCGCTCGTTCTCCGTGAGGAAGCGCTTGCGGATGCGGATCGACTGCGGCGTCACTTCGACGAGCTCGTCATCGGCGATGAATTCCACCGCGTATTCGAGCGTCAGGTCGACCGGCGGCGTCAGCACGATCGCATCGTCCTTGCCCGAGGCGCGGACGTTGGTCAGCTTCTTGGTCTTGATCGGGTTGACGACCAGATCATTCTCGCGGCTGTGGATGCCGACGATCATGCCTTCGTAGAGCTTTTCGTTGTGGCTCACGAACAGACGGCCACGCTCCTGCAGGCTCCACAGTGCATAGGCCACGGCTTCGCCGTTTTCCATGCTGATCAGCACGCC
Organism: Pseudomonadota bacterium; assembly: GCA_947454665.1. Lineage (GTDB taxonomy): Bacteria > Pseudomonadota > Gammaproteobacteria > Steroidobacterales > Steroidobacteraceae > ZC4RG30. The sequence goes on from CANGMU010000031.1 coordinate 10,105, forward strand.
GTTGCGACGCTCCGCGATGTCGCCGCGCATCGGCGCATAGCCATCGAACACGTGACTCATGAGGCCCGAGCCGCGCGTCAGGTTCATGAATTCGCCCTGGAAGCCGATGAGGCCACGGGCCGGGATGCGGTAGTCAATGCGGACGCGACCGCGGCCGTCGACCTGCATGTCCCGCATCTCGCCACGGCGCTGGCCGAGCGCTTCCATGACGCCGCCCTGATGGGCTTCCTCGACGTCGACCGTCAGCGCCTCATAAGGCTCGTTGGTCACGCCGTCGATCTGCTTCATCAGTACCTGCGGACGCGACACGGCCAGTTCATAGCCCTCGCGACGCATGTTCTCGATGAGGATGGTCAGGTGCAGTTCGCCACGGCCCGAAACGCGGAAGATGTCCGCATCGCCGGTGTCTTCGACGCGCAGGGCGACGTTGTGCTCGAGCTCGCGCATCAGGCGCTCGCGGATCTGGCGCGAGGTGACGAACTTGCCTTCGCGACCGGCCAGCGGCGACGTGTTCACCTGGAACATCATCGCGAGGGTCGGTTCGTCGACGGCGATGGGCTTCAGGCCTTCCGGCTGGGCCGGATCGCAGACCGTGACGCCGATGTTGATTTCCGGCAGGCCCGAGATGGCGACGATGTCGCCGGCGCGCGCACTGTCCACGGCATGGCGCTCCAGGCCCGTGAAAGACAGCACCTGGCCGATCTTGCCGGGGCCGCGGTCCTCGTCGCCGTAGCGCAGGACCACGTTCTGACCGACCTTGACGGTGCCGCGACGCACGCGGCCGACGCCGATACGGCCGACGTAGGAGTTGTAGTCCAGCTGCGAGACCTGCAGCTGCAGCGGGCCGTCGATGTCGGCAGGCGGTGCGGGCACATGCTTGAGCACGGCTTCGAACAGCGCGGACATGTCCGGCTGCTGCGACAGGTGATCAGTGCTCGCCCAGCCCTGCAGGGCCGATGCGTAGATGACGGGGAAGTCGAGCTGCTCGTCGGTGGCGCCGAGCTTGTCGAAGAGGTCGAAGGTCTGGTCGATGACCCAGCCAGGACGCGAGCCGGGACGGTCGATCTTGTTCACGACGACAATGGCCTTGAGACCCAGGCCCAGTGCCTTGCGCGTCACGAAGCGCGTCTGCGGCATCGGGCCTTCGACGGCATCGACCAGCAGCAGCACGCCGTCGACCATCGACAGCACGCGTTCCACTTCGCCACCGAAGTCGGCGTGGCCCGGGGTGTCGACGATGTTGATGCGGGTGCCGCCGTATTCGATCGCGCAGTTCTTCGCGAGGATCGTGATGCCACGTTCCTTTTCGATGGCGTTGGAGTCCATGATCCGCTCGCCCATTTTTTCGTGGGCGGCGAAGGTTCCCGACTGCTTCAGCAGGCAGTCGACGAGGGTCGTCTTGCCATGGTCGACGTGGGCAATGATGGCGATGTTGCGGATCGGCTGCGTCATGAGGCTGTAACAGGCGCGTTTGAGCGCCGTCCGGAGGAGAAAAAGGGTCCGGAGGGTAGCAGTTTCCGGGCTAAACTGCGCGGCTACGTGCAGACCCTCGATCCCGCCACCGAATTGCCCGATCCGCTGCTCGACCATGCCGCCCGCATCCGGGCCAGCGGCGTGCTGGGCAAGTCGGGCCATATCCGTCGCCTGTTCGACTTCCTCGTCGACTGTGCGCAGCAGGGGCGCGTGCCGAAGGAGATCGAGGTCGCGATCGACGGTTTCGGCCGCGACGCTGGCTTCGACGCCTCCCAGGACGCGCTGGTGCGCGTCTATGTGCACAAGCTCCGCCGTCGGCTCGAAACCTATTACGCCCGGCCGGAAGCCGCAGGCGGGCCTCGCCTGCAGATTCCGCGCGGCGAATACCGGCTTGAATGGGTCTCGGCGGATGCCCCGCTGGAGCCGGTACTGCCTGCGGTACCCGTGTCGCGTTATTCGCGGCGGGAGGCCTGGGGGCTGGCGCTGATCGGCGTGCTGGTCTTCGCGGTCGGCCTGCTGGGCCTGGATCGCCTGCGCGGCCGCGATGCGGATCCGGCACTGACCGAGGTCCGGCGCAGTGCGGTCTGGGCGCCGCTGCTCGCCGACGACAGCCTGCCCATCGTAGTGGTGCTGGGTGATTACTACATCTTCGGCGAACGCGAGCCGGGTGCGGACGTGCCGAGCCGCCTGGTCCGCGAATACGACATCAACTCACGCGAGGACCTCGAGCGGCGCATCCAGCAGCAGCCCAGCCTGTCGCACCGCATGGAAGACCTGGGGCTCGGCTATCTGCCCACATCCAGTGCGCAGGCACTGCGCGACGTCCTGAGCGTGCTGGCACCTGCCGGCAAGCGCCTGCACATCACGCTCGCCTCGGAATTCAGCCCGGCCACTTTCAAGTCCTCGCATGTGGTGTACATCGGGTACCTCAGCGGCATGGGCATGTTGCAGGACGTGATCTTCGGCGGATCCCGCTTCGGCGTCGGGACGTCCTTTGACGAGCTTGTGGATTCGACCAACGGCAAGTCCTATGTCAGCGAAGCGGGCGGTCCGCTCGAGGGTTCGGCGCGATATCGGGACTACGCCTATCTGTCGACCTTTGCCGGGCCGCAGGGCACGCGCCATGTCGTCATCGCGGGCACCCGGGACACGGCCCTGCGCCAGGCGGCGGAAATGGTCTCGGACCCGCGTCGAATCGCGGAAATCAGCGCCCGCACGCAGAGCGTCAAGGATATCGAGGCGCTTTATGAGGTCTACGGCGTGAGCCGCGCGAACATCGAGGCGCGGCTGCTGGTCGCCGCTCCGCTGGACAGTGCCTCGATCTGGAGCGATCCGCTTCCCGACGCAGCCAGCCAGCCTTCCAGTTCTGCCGCTGGCAGTGGCCTGCTCACGAAGTAGCCCTGCGCCTGGTCGCAGCCCTCGTCCTTCAGTGCCTGCAACCCGGCGGCATCCTCGACACCCTCCGCGACGATCCTGAGACCGAGGTTGTGGCCCATGCCGATCGTCGATCGCACGATCGTGCGCAGGTCATCATCGGTCGCCATCGTCGCGACGAAGGAACGGTCGATCTTCAGTTCATGGACCGGCAGCTGCATCAGGTAACTGAGCGAGGAGTAGCCCGTGCCGTAATCGTCGATCGCGAGCTGCAGGCCAAGGTCCGCCAGCCGGCCCAGCATCTGCTGTGCGGAGGCCGGGTCTTCCATGAACCCGCTCTCGGTGATTTCCAGGCCGATGAGTCCGGGCGGGACGTCGTGTTCCTTCAGCAATGATTCGAGGTAATCGGGCAGGTTGCGATCCATGATGTCGGCCGCCGACAGGTTGACCGCGATACGCAGTGATAGCCCCTGTTGCTGCCAGAGACGACATTGCCGGATTGCTTCACGCAGCACCCAGCGCGTGACGACGCGGATGTAACCGGTCTGCTCGGCGAAGGGGATGAAGTCACCGGGCGGGATCATCCCTTTTTGCGGATGCTTCCAGCGCAGCAGCGATTCGACTTCCCTCACCGTGCCGTCCTTCAGCGCGAGTTTCGGCTGGTAGTAGAGGCAGAGGTCGTTGTTGTCGAGTGCCTTGCGCAGTTCGCCCAGCAGCGACAGGTGCTGCCGGCGGCTGATGTCGACCGCCGGATCATAGAACGCCAGACCCGAGCGCTTGCGCTTGGCCGCGTTCATCGCGACATCGGCATTGCGCAGCAGGGCGATGACTTCGCGGCCATGGTCCGGGTAGAGCGAGGCGCCAATGCTCGCTTCGAGGTCCACGGCCTGCTCCAGGTACTGGATCGGCAGTTCCAGTGCGGCGGCGATGCGGCGCGCCATGGCGGCCGCATGACTCGCATGCCCCTGCAGCAGGATGGCGAATTCATTGCCCCCCAGCCGTGCCAACAGGTCCTTCGGGCCCAATAACGCGTCCACGCGCTGCGCGACTTCGTACAGCACCAGGTCGCCGGCCGAATAACCGAGCGTGTCATTGATGACCTTGAAGCGGTCGAGGTCGAAGATCAGCACGGCCAGCGGCGCGTGGGTCACGACCGCCTCATCGAGGGCCTTCTGCAGTTCGTTGGAGAACAGCGAGCGGTTCGCGAGTCCGGTCAGGTGGTCGCGGAAGGCCAGTCGCAAGTTCTCGGCCTCGCGCAAGGCGATGCCATCACGCATCTCGTCCAGGCTCTGCGCGAGGTTGCCGAGCTCGTCGACACGGTCCACGCGCACGGGCGTGAGGTAGTCCCCGGCGGTGATACGCCTCGCGGATTTCACCAGTTCGCCAATAGGTCGCGTGATGTTCAAGGCGATGGCCGACGTGCCGAGCACCGAGACGAGGAGGGCGCCGACGCCCAGCAGGATCAGGGTCGCTCGCAGCCGGTCGAAGCCGGCCATGGCAGAGGCATAGGATCGCTGCAGCACGGCCACGATCGGTTGCGGCGTGCCGGGTGCGGAAAGCTCGAGCACGCGCACCTGGTGGTCTTCGCCGTTGAAGCGAACGCGCTGCAGGCTGCCGGCGGTGGCTGCATCCAGAGGCATGGCGCCGAAGCTCGCTTGCGCTTGCACCAGTGGCAGCGTGGAACTGAAGGCGTGCCAGGCGGGTGTGGCTCCGGTCGCCTTGAGCACGGTGACGTCCACGTCCGTCAGCTTTTTCAGCGACAGCGCGATCTGTTCGTCGATGCGGAAGCCGAGCACGACATAGCCGATCGGCAAGGGAGCGCGCACGGGCACGGCCACCAGCTGGTATGAGCCGCCGTAGAGCGTGTCGATGGCCGTGGCGCGGCCGGCTTCTGCGGTGGAATCGATGAGTGACGGCAGCGGGAACGGCTGGCCGTTGAGGACGTTGTCTTCGCCGCTGTGGGCTTCGACGCGCCCGTCCAGTCCGACATAAAGCGTGACGTCGGCACCGATACGGGTTCCGCTGTTCTGAAGCGCGGAGGCGATCGTCTCGATGTCCTGCGTCGCGATGGCTTCGCGGAAGCCAAAGTCCGCGGACAGCACGCGCGCCGCCTGAGCCAGCTGCGCAGCGTTCTGGTCCAGCATCTGGCGGAAGGTGCGCTGGCCCGTATCGAGTTCGCCCTCGCCCTTGAGGCGCGCATGGTTCGATGCCGCGGACGTCACAGCCAGGAAGGAGATCGTCTGCACGGCGACGAGCAGGGCACTGAAGACGAGCAGCATCCGCAGGCTCAATCGCCGGATTTTCAAGCAGGGCACCGTGTCGACTCGATCATGCTCGTACAGTAAAGGAGGATCCAAAAGAATCTGTTAAATGGGTCACGGGCGTCCGATCGGACCGGCCTGCGCGGGGCATAATGCCGTGTGCGCCGACCTCCACCGCTCCAGCCGCCCAAGCCGCCAGAACTTCGCCAGCTGCTGCGCGAATTCCTGTCCGTCTTCCGTTACAGCCGCGTCGCGCTGCGGCTGGTGCGCGAGACGAACCCGCGCCTGGCGCTTGCGCTCGGCGCCCTGACGATCGCCGCGGGTGCCTTGCCGGCCGCTACGGCGTATATCGGCGCGCGCATCGTCGATGCGGTGGTCCATGCGTCGACGCGGGGTTCCGGTGATGCCGGCCCGGTCCTGCACCTGGTGGTCCTCGAAGGCCTGGTGATCGCGCTGCTGGCCCTGGTCACGCGAGGACTGTCGTTCACCAATTCTCTGCTGCGCGCGCAGCTCGGCCATCGCGTGAACGTGATGATCCTCGAGAAGGCGCTGACGCTGGAGCTCGCGCATTTCGAGGATTCGGAATTCTATGACCGCCTGATCCGGGCGCGCCGCGAAGCCTCGATGCGGCCGCTGAGCCTGGTGATGCGCAGCTTCGGTCTCGCGCAGAACCTCATCTCGCTGCTGAGCTTCGGGCTGCTGCTGGCGAGCTATTCGCCCTGGGCCGTGGCGCTGTTGCTGCTCGCCGGCCTGCCCGGCTTCGTCGCGGAAACGAAGTTCTCCAGCGATGCCTTCCGCTTGTATCGCTGGCGCTCGAACGAGAAGCGGCGCCAGGACTACCTCGAATCGGTGATGGCGCGCGACGACCACGCGAAGGAAGTGAAGCTATTCGGCTTGGGCCCACGCCTGCTCGCGCGGTACAAGTCGATCTTCCAGCTGCTGTATGCCGAAGACCGCAAGCTTGCATTCCAGCGCGACAGTTGGGGCTTCGCGCTCGGGCTGCTGGCCACGGTCACGCTGTATGGCGCCTATGCCTGGGTCGCGCTCAGCGCCGTGCGCGGCCAGATCAGCGTGGGCCAGATGACGATGTATCTGCTGCTCTTCCGGCAGGGGCAGTCGGCCGTGGCTGCCGCGCTGTCGTCCGTGAGTGGCCTGTACGAG
>CANGMU010000032.1 GCA_947454665.1 Pseudomonadota bacterium
AGGAGTCGGACCTCGAGCCGCAGGCGGAAATCCACCTGCGCCCGGACCGTCGCGCGAAGTATGACGTCGTCGCGAATGTCCTCGCTTCGGCCCAGCGTCACCACATGGTCAAGATCGGTTTCGTGAACATCACGCAGTTCCGCGACTAACCGAAACGGACCTTCTGGAATCGGACTGCCCAAGGGTCCTACAAGTGAATGCCGCCGGCGCTTTGCAGCGTTAAGGCGGCATTCATTTTTCTGGAAATACCTTCGATCCATGGCGCCTCACATCGGCGCTGAACAGCGAGCCAGTCAAGCCATGAAAGCAATCGCTAAGAAGACTCTCTCCACCATCGCACTGTCAGTTGCGCTCGCGCTCGGCGCCGGCGCGGTGACCACCAGCTTCGCGGCCGAGGCACCGAAGCCGAGCGTCAGCAAGGCATCGATAAAGCCGATCTCCGAAGCCCAGAAGGCCATCAACGCGAAGAAGTTCGATGAGGCTGTGGCCAAGCTCAACGAAGTGGATTCGATCGCGGCCCGGACGCCGTATGACATCTTCGCCGCTGCACAGCTGCGCGCTTTTGCCTTGGCGCAACTGGGCAAACAGACCGAGGCGCTGCCGTTCTATGTTGCGCAGATCGACTCCGGCTTTCTGCCGCCGGAAGATGCGGCGCGCCTGTCGCGTGGCGTCACGCAGCTGTATTACGTGAACAAGGATTTCCCCAAGGCCATCGAATGGGGACGGAAGACGCTGGATGCCGGCAACGGTGACGGCGAGACCTGGTTCTTCGTGGCCCATGCTCACTACCAGCAGAAGGATTTCGCTGGCGCAGCCAAGGTTGCCACCGAATACCTCTCGGCTGTCCAGAAGGCGGGTGAGAAGCCAAAGGAAAACCCGCTTCTCGTCCTGCTGCAGTCTTCCTACCAGGTCAAAGACAACGCGAATACGGTCAAGGCCCTCGAACTGCTGGTGCAGCATTATCCGAAAACGGATTACTGGCGGGACCTGCTGGTCACCGTTCGTGACGGCAGCGGCCGTGGAGCCGGTTCTGATAACTACGTCTTCAACATGTATCGCCTGATGCGCGAGGCGGGCACGCTGCGCGAGAGCATCGATTTCCTGGAGATGGCTCAGCTGGCGATCTCGCAGGGTTCGCCCGGCGAGGCGAGCGACGCGCTGCGCAGGGGGCAGGCCGCCAATGCTTTCTCGACGGAGAGCGAGAAGGGCGCGGCGTCAAAGCTGCAGCAGACGGCCAAGGCACTGGAAGAGACCGACCGCGCCGGCCTTGCCAAGTTCGAGACAGAGGCCAAGGCCGCCAAGGCCGGCGAGGGCGACGTTCGCCTCGGTCAGGCGCTGCTCAGCTACGACCAGGCCGAGAAGGCCGTCGAATCGCTCCAGCGGGGCATTGCCAAGGGCTCGCTCCGTAATGCGGATGAAGCGCAGATCCTGCTCGGCATCGCGCTGCTCCACCAGGATCGCAAGGCCGATGCAGCGATGGCGTTCGCGGCGGTCAAGGGCACCGATGCGCGAATTGCGACGCTGGCCCGCCTTTGGGGCTATTTCGCGCGCGGCTAAGACTGACCACGGTTCACGACAGGCTGGAATCCCTGCGGATGTGTAAGATTCCGCGGGGTCTTTCGAAACAACAAATGTGACGAGCATTCATTCAGGGCAACACAACACCATGACCAAGCATTCGTTCCATGCAGTGATCCTTGCCGTGGCGGTCGCCACGGGTGGGGCTTCGTTCACGTCCATTGCCGCGGCCGCTGCGCCGGCCATGAGCGCGGCTGTTGCCACGCCGCTGGACGCCGCCAACAAGGCGATCAAGGCCAACAAGCTCGACGACGCGCTCGCGAAGCTGCGGGAAGCCGGTGCCGTGTCCGGCAAGACGCCGAGCGAAACGCACGTCATGAACCAGTTGCTGAGCTTCGTGCTGCTGAAGCAGAACAAGTTCGCTGACGCTCTGCCGGTGCTTGAGCAGATGCTGGCGTCCGGCCAGGCGACATCCGCTGAAAAATCGACGATCAACAAGCAGCTGCTGGGCATCTACTCGGCGCAGAAAAACTACCCGAAGATGCTGGAGCTGGGCCAGGGCCTGATCAGCGCGGGCGCGGCCGACAATGCGACCTTCGGCGCCGTCGCCACGGCTTACGAAAAGACCGGCAAGCTTGGAGATGCGGTCAAGTTCGTGAAGAACCGTATCGATTCGGCCACCTCGGCCGGCAAGAAGCCGCCGGAAAACGAGCTGCTGCTGCTGCTGGATTACCAGCGCCGCCTGAAGGACGAAAAGGGCGCCGCCGAGACCTTCGAAAAGCTGGTCTCTTACTACCAGAAGGCCGACTACTGGGAAAACATCCTGCAGCCGGTCCTGAAGGCGCCGGGCAACTCGGACGCTGTCACGCTCAACGTCTATCGCCTGATGCGTAGCACGGGCGCACTCAAGCGCGCGACGGACCTCACGGAAATGGCGCAGCTGGCTACCGAAACCGGCGCCTCCGGCGAAGCCCTCGAGGTACTTCAGAAGGCCATCTCGTCGAATGCGTTCAGCGAAGCGCGTGACAAGGACCGCAACGCCCGTCTGCTTGAATCGATCAAGAAGAAGGTTGCCGCGGACCAGGCGGGCCTGGCAAAGGCCGATGCCGATGCCAAGGCTGGCAAATCGGGTGATGCCGATGTGGCCGTGGGTCGCACTTACTATGGCCTTGCCCAGTACGACAAGGCCACCGAGGCGCTCAAGCGCGGCATCGCCAAGGGCGGCCTGACCACTCCGGAAGAAGCGCAGACGCTGCTTGGTATCTCTCTCCTGCGCCAGAAGAAGGGTGGCGAAGCCGTCGCTGCCTTCAAGGCCGTCAAGGGCGATCCCAAGTACGTGAACATGGCGAGCTACTGGGCCATCCACGCCCGCTAAAGGCGCAAGGCAGGCTCCCGTGGCGCGCACACCGCGTCTCGAGGACTTCGCCCGCATCGAGGTCGTGCGCGCCAAGCTGCACGGCCTCCATGTGACGGGTGCGGACCTCGACTACCATGGCTCCATCACGCTGGATCCCGACCACTGCGACGCCGTCGGCCTCTTGCCCATGGAGTTCGTGGAGGTCTGGAACAAGCATTCCGGGGCCCGTCTGCAGACCTACGTCATCCACGGCAAACGCGGCTCACGCTGCTGCGTGCTGAATGGCGCCGCGGCGCGGACCTGCCAGAGGGGTGACGCGGTCATCATCGTGGCCAAGGTGCTGCTGCCGATGGACCAGGCGGGTTTGCCAAGGCCACGCGTGGCCATTTTCGACCAGGACAACCACATCACGGACTTGCTTGAATACCGGGCGGGACGCGACGACGCCGGCCGACCGACATTCAGGACCGTGAAACTGCGCGCGATGCGCACGAGGAAGAAGCAGCGATGAGCATCCAGATTGGCGAACACCTGCCGGCAGGCACGTTCAAGACGGCGACAGCGGATGGCCTGAAGGACATGACAACGTCCGAACTGTTCGATGGCAAGACCGTCGTGCTGTTCGCGGTGCCGGGTGCATTCACCCCGACCTGCGACGCGAAGCACCTGCCGGGTTACATCGAGCAGATCGAAGCCTTCCGCGCGAAGGGCGTGGCCACCGTGGCCTGCATGGCCGTCAACGACGTGTTCGTCATGAAGGCCTGGGGCAAGGCCTCGGGCGCGGACGGCAAGGTGTTGATGCTGGCGGACGGCAATGGCGATTACACGCGCGCGCTCGGCCTCGAGCTCGACGCGACGGGTTTCGGCATGGGCAAGCGCTCGCAACGCTTTGCGCTCGTCGTGAAGGACGGCGTGGCGACGCAGGTCAACGTGGAATCCGGTGGAGAGTTCAAGGTCTCCGCTGCCGAGTACGTGCTCGCGCAGCTGTAAAGACTGCGCGGCAGCCAGGCCGCCCCGATCGGGGCGGCGGCTGCTTCAGCCCGCCGCGAGGCGGGCCTTCAATTCCGGCACGATCGCGAACAGGTCGCCGACCAATCCCAGATCCGCAGATTCGAAAATCGGCGCGTCGGCATCCTTGTTGATCGCGACGATCGTCTTAGCATCCTTGATGCCGGTCATGTGCTGGATGGCGCCGGAAATGCCCAGCGCGATGTAAAGGTCAGGCGCAATGATCTTGCCCGTCTGTCCCACCTGCAGTTCGTTCGGCGCATAGCCCGAATCGACGGCGGCGCGCGATGCGCCAACGGCCGCGCCGATCGAATCGGCGAAGTCATACACCAGCTTGAACTGCTCTTCGCTGCCGAGGGCACGGCCACCGGATACGACGCGCCGCGCGGTCTGCAGGTCCGGGCGATCCGAGCCCGCGGAGACCAGGGCAACGAAGCGAACGTAGGCCGGCAGGACAACATCCAAGGACACAGCCTCGACGGCCGCGCTGCCACCGTTCGCGGCGGTATCAAAGGATGCCGTGCGCACCGTGCCCACGACCAGTGGCTCTTCAGACACGTCGATGGTGATGATCACGTTGCCGGCATAGATCGGACGACGGAAGACCTTCGGAGCCTCCACGGCCATGATGTCGCTGACCTGCGGCACGTCCAGCAGCGCGGCGACGCGCGGCATGAGGTCCTTGCCGAAGGTCGTCGACGGTCCGAAGACATGCGTAAACGCTTCCTTGCGGGCGAGGGCGGCAAGCTGCGGGGCCAGCACCGTAGCCAGGGGCTGCGCGTTCGCGGCGTCGTCCACCGTCCAGACGCGCGCGACACCAGCAAGCTGCGCGGCAGCCTGCGCAATGGCGCCGATGTTCTGGCCCAGAACGGCCACTGTCACGGCGGCGCCGGAGATACCTGCGGCGCAGGCCACGCACTTGGCGGTGGAGGGGTTCAACTGCCGGCCATCGTGCTCGGCAACGATCAGGATCTGGCTCATCAGACGAGTCCCCGCTGCTTGAGCTGTTCGACGAGTTCGGCAACGTCCTTGACGACAACGCCCTTCTGGCGGACCGGCGGCGCCTCGAAACGCAGCGCCTTCACGCGCGGCCGAGGCGTCACGCCAAGATCCGCCGGCGCGAGCGTCTCAAGCGGCTTCTTCTTCGCCTTCATGATGTCCGGCAGCTTCACATAGCGGGGCTCGTTCAGGCGCAGGTCAACGGTGACCACGGCGGGGAGGTCGATTTCGAGTGTCTCGAGGCCGGCATCCACTTCACGCGTCACGCGAGCCACGTCGCCGCTGAGCTCGACCTTCGACGCGAAGGTGGCCTGCGGACGGTCCCACAACGCAGCCAGCATCTGGCCGGTCTGGTTCGCGTCATCGTCGATCGCCTGCTTGCCCATCATCACGATGAAGGGCTGTTCGCGCTGGGCAAGGGCGAGGAAAATTCGCGCGGCATCCAGCGGCTGCACGTGGGCGTCGGTCTGCACGAGCACGGCGCGGTCTGCGCCCATGGCCAGCGCGGTGCGCAGTTGCGCCTGTGCATCAGCCACGCCGATGCTGGCGACGACGACTTCGTCTGCTTCACCGCGTTCCTTGATCCGGAGGGCCTCTTCGAGCGCGATTTCGTCGAAGGGGTTGATGCTCATCTTGGCGCCTTCGGTCGCGACACCGTTGCCATCCGGCCTGGGCCGGACGCGGACGTTGTAGTCAACCACGCGCTTGATACCAACAAGGATGCGTTTCATCGCGTCAGGACACTCCAAACCCTTGAATGCAGATCCGTTTGGGCGCGCGGAGTATACGCAAACCGGGCCCAGCCGCTAGACTCCGGGGGCTATGAAGAACGAATCCCGCATCCGCCCCAGCGACACGACCAAGAACGTCCGTTACGAGATCCGCGGCTCCCTGGCCCGACGCGCACTGGAACTGGAACGACTCGGCTACGAGATCGTATCGCTGAACATCGGCAATCCGGGCGCCTTTGGCTTTAGAACGCCGGAGATCCTGCGCCTTGCGATGATCGAGAACCTGCCTCAGGCCGAAGGCTACACGCACCAGAAGGGCATCTTCGCGGCGCGCGAAGCTGTTGTGCTGCAGCAACAGGAGCGGGGCGTGAAGGGCGTGGGCGTCGAGGAGGTGTTCATCGGCAATGGCGTCAGCGAACTGATCGACCTGAGCCTGCGGGCGCTGCTGAACAGCGGCGACGAGGTGCTGGTTCCGGCGCCGGATTACCCGCTCTGGACGGCCGCGGTCACGCTGAACGGCGGCAAGCCCGTCCACTATCCCTGCCGACCGGAAAACAATTTCTTCCCGGACCCGGAAGAGGTCGAGCGACTGATCACGCCGCGTACCCGCGCGATCGTCGTCATCAACCCGAACAATCCGACCGGCGCGGTCTATCCGCGCGAGATCCTCGAACGCCTCGCACGCATCGCCGAGAAGCACCAGGTGGTGGTGTTCAGCGACGAGATCTACGACGGCATCACCTACGACGATGTGAAAACGGTGTCGATGGCCACGCTCGTCAACGACACGCTCTGCGCGACGATGTCGGGCCTGTCGAAGATCTACCGCGCCTGTGGCTATCGCGTGGGATGGGTGAGCTTCTCTGGCGCCACGCACCGGGCGGGCGAATACCTCGCCGCACTGGAGCTGCTGTCTTCACTGCGACTGTGCAGCAACGTGCCAGCGCAGTACGCGGTGCAGAGTGCGCTGGGCGGCCACCAGAGCATCAAGGAACTCACGCAACCCGGCGGCCGCTTGTATGAGTCGCGCAAGGCGATCATCGACAGTGTCGCCGCCAGCAAATACCTTCGGCTCGCTCGCCCAGATGGCGCTTTGTATGCCTTCGTCGAGGTGAAGCCGGAAGCGATCCCGCATTTCGTGGACAGCCAGTTCGCGCTGGAACTTCTGGAACAGCGGCATGTGCTGATCACGCCGGGCGTGAGTTTCAACGTGCCTTACCGCAACCACTTCCGGATCACGAACCTGCCGGACTCGCAGACTCTGAAACAGGTGTTCGCGAAAATCGAAGCGCAGTTGGATGATTACGCAGCCAAGGGCGACGGCGCGAAATAGGCGCAGCTCAGTACGTGCCCGCGACTGACAGCGGGCGCAGCCCCTCGGCATCCGGCGCGCCCAGCGCGCCCAGTGCATTGGCCAGCGCCGGATCCGCGCCGGGCTGCACGGCCAGGCGGACATCCAGCTGCCAGCTTCTCTCGGCGGGTTTCACCGCCACGCTGCCCTTGAGCAGCAAGGGTCCGTCCAGCGACGCGATCTCACCTGGCGCGATGTCGCCCCCTGAACTGCGGGGCAGGCTCACGCGATAGCTGCCCCAGTCGATGCCCTGCGGCGACCGCAGCCCGTGGGCTTCCAGTTGTCCATCCAGCGCGTCGAGGCGACCCCCGAGGAGCCGAAGCCGCAGGCCTTCGACGGCGACACGCCCGGTCCACCCGGCGAGGGGCGGCGGCAATCCGGGCTGTAGCGTTCCGACCCCGGCGGCGTCCAGGATTTCGATACGCCCCGGCGTCCATTGCAGCACGCCGCTCGCAGAGGCATCGAGCCGGCGGACCCTCACGGCGAAGGCGAGCCGACCGTGCAGCAGGCGCGCGGGTCGCCAGGCCCAGTCGAACTCGTCGAAAACCAGCGCGGTGGGCAGGAGGACGAGCCCCCGGCAGCCGCCGGACCACAGCGTGCCCTCCGGCTGCAGGCAATGCAGGGTCTTCGGCAACAGCGGCAGGACCCAGCGCAGCGGCAAGCGGACCGCGAGCACGAGCGTGAACACGACCACGAAGAGCAGCGCGAAACCGGCGCCACGGCGCATGGCGAGGATCAGCCGCCGTCGCTGACCGTGAAACTGGCGTTCACGGTGCCCGGCTCACCCGCGGCATCGATCGAAGCCGCCTTGATGCGCAGCCCCTGTTGTTCGGCAAGTCGCTTGACCCAGGCGAGCAGGTTGTTGAAGGGCGCCTTCTCGAACTGCACCTTGAGCGTCTTTTCTCCCTCGGGCAGGGCGCCTGTCACGACGGTCGCCAGACCCGATTCGTTGATGCTGCGGTCGACGATCTGCACGAGGGTCTGTTCGGAATCGGCGGCACGCCCAGGTCCTGCGGCGGCGACTGTCGGAACTACGGCCCGGATCCAGGCCAGGTCTTTCTGCTTGGCGGCAACCCGATGCTCAAGGGCTGCGCCCGCTCGCTGCAGCAAGGTCAAGCCGACGAGCACCAGCAGCAGCGGTGCGACAACCGCTCCCACCCGAAGGACGCGTTGTTCGCGCGGTTCACGCGCGGCATACCAGCGGACCAGAGGTTCCAGGCTCACGGCGACGTGCTCCTCACCTGGATCTGCCCGCCCTGGGCACGGGCCGACCAGCCGCCGCTGCGCAAGGCGGCGCTCACGCGTTCGGATACCGATGCATCGGCCGATTCGAGCTTCAGATCAAGGGATCCCGGTCGGTATTCCAACTGCTGCAACCGTGCCCCCTCGACGCCGCGCACCGCAGCGGCAACAGCAGAGAGCAGCGGCAGGAGACCGTCTCGGCCGGGCAGGGCCGCGCTGATCTGTGCAAGACGCTGTTCCAGTCGTGCACGCGGCTGGCCACCGCTGACGACGCCCGGCATTGCCTGACTGAAGCTTTGCTGGATAGAGGCGTCGAGCGTTTTTTCCTCGAGACGCAGGCGCCGATAAACCAGGGCCGTGCCCGCAAGATGCAGCACGAGCAAGCCAGCGCCCAGCGCAGCCGCGAGGCGCCAGGTCTTCCAGACTTCAAGTCCGGGGCGCTTCGGTGCATAGACTCCCTGGAGGAGATTGATGCCTGGCGCGGTGGCCAGCTGTGCCGCGAACAAGGGCAAGGCACCGTGGGGCAGCAGCTGGATGCGCAGGGCATGCAGGCGAGGGCGCCAGGCTTCGAATACCGGCTTCCAGCGCGGCCATTCCAGCGCATCGACATGGACCGTTACCAGCAGCCCCTCCGGCAGGGATTCGCCACCGAGGGCCAGTTCCATGGCCAGCTCTGGATCGGCACCCGGCAACACGGCGGGGCGCTGACCTTCGCGACGCACGATGAGTTGCTCGTCATCCGCGAGCAGGGAAATCTGTCCCGGCAGCTCGGGGACCAGGCCGGCCAAGGCCTGCACGCCCTGTGGCGAATAGCCCCCTTCGCGGGCCTGGGTCAACCAGGCGTCCAGCAGCGTGCGCGAAACCACATCGACATCGGTCGCGCCGCCCGCGCCGCCGCGCGCCTTGCCGACGGCAAAATGCAGCTGTTCCAGGTCTTCGGCAACCTGATCCTCGAGGGCGACGGGGGCCAACTGTGCAAGCCGGGATTCGCTGCCCGGCGGCAAGCTGGCAGAAACATGCAACACGTCGGCGGCCGGTGCGACCAGCACGACACGCCGACCCACGGCAGCGGCTGAGAGGCCTTCCCCATCACGTGTGTGCGCCGTTTCGAGTGGCTGGCCGGAGGTGGACGCAACGAGCCATCCCGACGGATGCGATCCGTCTCGGGCCAATCGCACCAGGAGCCAGTCCGACATCGCTGTCTATTCCGTACCGAGGGTTCTGAGGACGGCGCGGACCTGGCCGTCCGGATCGCGCTTCAAGAGACTGTACAAGGCGAACCGCGCAGTGCCAATACTGATCAGGCTCTGCAAGCGGAAGTAGCGGCTCGCCTCACCGACGCGGTTCGCCACATCAGGGCGCAGATTGCCACGCATGACGGTGGCACCGGGAAAACAACCCTTGCTGCGCAAGTCAACCAGTTGCTTCGGATCCATCAGCGAATATTCCACCGCATTCTGAGACCCGCCACTGGCAAGCGCATTCAGCGCGTCGAGCACGACGGGGCTCGCCAGGCAGACGTTGATGCTGGATGCCTCCAGTGGCAAGGCCGTGACATGCGGCGCGAGTTTCAGGAAACGCTCGCGGCCGAAGCCCGGCAACTGCAGCAACTCCGAAATACTCGTGATCGCAAGGTTCGCGCTGCGGTACGGCGGCTGCTGGGACAGATACAGCGAATCCTCACCGCCGTCGGAAGCCGGCAGGACATCGCTGTCGATCCAGTCCACCAGCAGCGGAGCCCAACGCGGCTCGAGCTGCAGCAGCTTCAGCAACCGGGTAAAGACGGCGAGGGCATCCGGATCGACTTCGCCACGCGCGTTGACGAGGGTGTTGAGATTGAACTTGCCCTGCTCGTCACCGAGCTGGGCTTCCAGCGTGATGCCAGGCCCGACTTCAACTGGGCCATAAGGCCGCGCCCAGCTTTCATTGAGCGTGTCCTGACTGCCCTTGTCTTCGTGCAGGGCATAGGCCGCGAGTGCTTCGGCGCCTGCCGCGAATTGTACGGCCTGTTCATAGCCGAGATTCCCGGCACTCTTGCGCGCCGACATCGCACTGCGCGACCCGATGGCCACGGCGATGACCGTCGCCAGGGCGACGAGGACGACTGCCGTCACCAGCGCCACGCCGCGTTGCGAATGTCGGGTCACCCCGGCACCTCGATCAGCCGGGTCATGGTGCCCCAGTCTTCCAGTTCCAGCGTGATTTCCACGGCGATCGGTCGTGCGCGCAATTCGCGCATCGGCGCGACACTGGACGTCTCATTGGCGGGCCAGCGATCCAGCCAGTTCCGTGTGCTGTCCATGAAGCGGAACCGCACGGACTTCACCTGATCCAGCAGCACCTGGCTGCGCGGTGCCGGATCGAGCGTGGCATCCAGCACACTCCAATACTCGCGGCGCAGCTCACCCTTCTCGAAGCGATACCGGACGCGCTGCAGGGCTGCACGCTGCACACCTGCCGGATTCGTCCAACCACCACGCGTGAAGGCCACGAGATCCGAAGCCGAGCCCGACTGGAGTGCGGGCAGGTATCCCTCTCCCAGCGGCTGTCGCACGGGACGCGGCACGACCTGCGAGAAATCCTGAACGAAACTGCGCATCGCCTTCTGCACTGCCAGCACGCGATCCTGCGCCTGCCCCAGCCCGGTCCTGTTCTGCACGGCCTGGTTGATCGCGCCATAGCCCAGCGCAAAGAGGATCGCCGTGATGAACACCGCGACCAGCAATTCAACCAGCGTGAATCCTGTCGAACGCTTCATCGGGCAGAACCTGGCGTGAGCCCGGGTGGCGTCGGCGCAGGACCCTCGGCCGGTGCCGCGCTCCAATCCGGCAGGTAACCAGTGGGCGCGGCAATCGACGTTCCATAGAAACCGGTCGCCGTGGCGACTGCCGCGCCACTCCTGTCGCCCGCGGCTGACACGCTGATGTCGATGCGCAGGATGCCCGCGATCTTCGGGTCGGTGATTTCCTGCTGCCAGCGCCATTTCTGGCCAGCGAATTCAGCTTCACCGTCGGATTTGCCCGAGGCGGGCACCACGCCCTTGAGACGCACTTCGCTGAGACGATTCAAGGCAACCCATTCCGCGAAAGACTTCTCGCGCAACTGCGCCGTCGCGTTCGCCGCGGCAGTGAGTGCCGCCATCAACGCGCTCATGCCCAGCGCGACGACGAACAGCGCCACAAGCACCTCGACGAGCGTGAAGGCCGACTGCAGGCGGCGAGTCTTCATCGCGCCTCCGGATCGGACAGGGCGTTGACGACGATGGCATCGCCGGACGCGGCCGGCGCGACACGGAAACCGTCTGCACCGCCGACGCGCGCGACCGTGAGTTCGAAAGCGTTCAATTCACCGCTGCTGAACAGCATGATCTGCGGGGTATGGTCATTGGCGTCAGACTTCGGCAGAACGACGGGCCGTCCATCGACCCGCAGCGCGACCTCCAGACCCTCGGGGAACTCCCTCTTTCGCAGGCTGCCGTCATCGGTGATGGATTCCCACAAGGCGCGACGCGGCTCGAAGCTCACGAATTCATAGCCACCGATGACGATACGCAAGCCAAATTCGCGGCCCTGAAGGGCCGCGTCGTCGCGGGCGACACCGATCAGTGCCTCGAGCCGGTCGCGCTCTCGTTCCAGTTCACGGTCGTCGCGTCCCAGCACGCCCAGCGACAACAGGGCACCCGCGGCCACGACGCCGATGATGACCATGACCACCAGGATCTCCACCAAGGTGAAGCCCCGGATCCTTGGACGCACGGGGCGCCCCGGGCGATTAATCGCCGATGTTCCAGTTGCCGATATCGGCATTGGCACCCTCGCCACCGGGCTGACTGTCTGCCCCCAGCGAATACAAATCGTATTCGCCATGCGTACCCGGGAAGACATACTGGTAGTCGTTGCCCCAGGGATCCTTGTTGACCTTCTTGAGGTAACCGCCGGCGCGCCAGTTGCGCAGCGAGGGATCCGCCGGCTTGGTGGCCAGCGCAGCAAGGCCCTGGTCCGTGGCCGGGAACTTGAAGTTGTCGAGCTTGTAGAGCGTCAGAGCGGTTTCCATTGCCTGGATGTCCTGCTTGGCCTTCGCCACGCGGGCATCATCGACACGGCCCAGGAACTGCGGCACCACGACGGCCGCCAGCAGGCCGATGATGATCACGACGACCATGATCTCGATGAGGGTGAAGCCGCGATGGCGACGCGGTCCGTGGACTAAGATCGGGCGGTTGCGCATGAAGCACCGGGCAGCGGGAGTGGGAAGTGGCAAGGATCATAGCAAAGGCGCTGAAAGGTCCTGCGTCACGCCATCTGGGATGGCTGCTTGCTGCGGTCATGCTGCAACTGCCGTTGCTGGGTGGCCATGCGCTGCGCGATGTCTGGCGCTATGACCGGGCCCGCATTGCGGCCGGGGAGGGCTGGCGCCTGGTCACCGCACATCTCGTGCACCTCGATGAGCAGCATGCCCTTCTAAACGCCGCGGGTCTGCTACTGCTCGGCCTGTTGTTCGCGGGCGTTGCGCGCCTGCGGTATTGGCTGATCGCGGCAGCCCTTTCGATTGTCGTCATCGACGCGGGCTTTTGGTGGCATGAGACGGCGCTGGCCTGGTATGTCGGCGCCTCCGGCGTGCTGCATGGGCTGATGGCGGCCGGTACCGTCGCGCTGCTGCGGCGACGTGAAGCCATCGCACTGGCGACGGCCGTCATCTTCGTCGGCAAGCTCGTCTGGGAACAGGCGGTGGGCCCCCTGCCTTTCGAGACACACGGCAGCGTGATCGTCGCCGCGCATGCCTGGGGCGCCCTCGGAGGAGCGGCGGCGGCATGCCTGCCAGCCGCGCGCCGCGCCGTTATACTGCATGCGATTTCATCGCAAGGTAGAGCATGAGCAGCGCATTCGTTTTCCCGGGACAGGGTTCCCAGTCGGTCGGCATGCTGGCGTCGCTCGCCGCCGCAGATCCGGTCATCACCGACACCTTTGCCGAAGCCTCCACCGTGCTCGGTTACGACCTCTGGCAACTGGTCTCGCAAGGTCCCGTCGAAGACCTCAACGCCACCGAGCGCACGCAGCCCGCGATGCTCACGGCCGGCGTGGCCACCTGGCGCCTATGGCGCAAGCGCGGCGGTGCCCTGCCTGATGTGGTCTGCGGCCACAGCCTCGGCGAATTCAGCGCGCTGGTCGCCGCGGGTGTCATCGGCTTCGCCGATGCCGTGTCGCTGGTCCGCCAGCGCGGCGAACTCATGCAGCAGGCCGTGCCTGCCGGCGTCGGTGGCATCGCCGCGGTGCTGGGCCTGGATGACGAGGTGGTCGTCGCTGCCTGCGCGGAAGCCGCTGCCGGTGAAGTCGTGCAGGCGGTCAACTTCAACTCGCCCGGGCAGGTCGTGATCGCCGGCCATGCGGCTGCTGTCGCGCGCGCCATGGACGCCTGCAAGGCCCGTGGCGCCAAGCGTGCCGTGCTGTTGCCGATGAGCGTGCCGGCGCACAGCGCCTTGATGCAGCCCGCCGCCGACCGCTTCGGCGAGCGTCTCGCCGCGGTCGCTTTCTCCGACCCGTCGATCGCGTACTGGAGCCCGGTGGACTGCCAGGCCCATGCGGACGGCGCCGCGATCCGAGCGCTGATGCAGAAGCAGCTGGCCAGCCCTGTCCAGTGGACCTCGCTCGTCCGCGCCCTGATCGCCGCCGGCGTCACGCATTTTGTCGAATGTGGCCCTGGCAAGGTGCTGACCAGCCTCAACCGCCGGATCGAAAAACGGCCGGACCTGCGCTGCGAAGCGCTGGAAGACCCGGCCTCGATCGATGCCGCACTGAACCCCACCGGAGCCGCCTGACATGTCCGACCTCAAACCCCTGTCCCAGGACATCGCCCTCGTCACGGGCGCCTCGCGCGGCATCGGCCGGGCCATCGCACTGCGCCTCGCGCAGGCCGGCGCCAAGGTTGTCGGCACGGCGACGAGCGAGCAGGGCGCTGCCGGCATCACCGAGGCCCTCGCGCCGTTCGGCGGCCGCGGTGCCGTCCTCAACGTCGGGGACAAGGACTCGGTCGAGGCGCTGTTCGCGGACCTCGACAAGGCAGGGGAGATGCCCAGCATCCTCGTGAACAATGCTGCGATCACGCGCGACACCCTGATGCTGCGTATGAAGGACGAAGACTGGGACGCCGTGCTGGAGACAAACCTGTCCTCGAACTTCCGGCTCACTCGCACGGTGCTCAAGCCCATGTTCAAGGCCCGCCGCGGCCGCATCATCAGCATCGCTTCGGTGGTTGGCTTGATGGGCAACGCGGGGCAAGTGAACTACGCCGCGGCCAAGGCGGGCGTCATCGGCCTCACGAAGTCGCTGGCCCGGGAAGTGGCGTCCCGCAACATCACGGTGAACGCAGTGGCCCCCGGTTTCATCGACACCGACATGACGCGTTCGCTCGCGGACGCGCACAAGGAAGCGCTGCTGACGCAGATCCCCGCGGGCCGACTGGGCTCACCGGAAGACATCGCCGAGGCGGTGCTGTTCCTGGCTTCGCCGGCCGCGTCCTACATCACCGGCCAGACGCTCAGCGTCAACGGCGGGATGCTGATGCCCTGAAGAATTTCGACTGCATTGACAGGTATTTCGGTAAATTTCCTGAAAATCAAGGACTCAGGATCCCGGCCGTCACCGGCACCCGGTGGCATCGGGCTCTGGCTTCCCCTACAATGCGCCGTCCGCCCGCTCGTCGTGGCTGGGCAAAACGAACCATCGCACAAAGGATTCATATCAGATGAGCAGCGTTGAACAGCAGGTTAAGGCGATCGTTGCCGAGCAGCTGGGTGTCAAGGCGGAGCAGGTGACCAACGATGCGTCCTTCGTCGACGACCTGGGTGCTGACTCGCTGGATACCGTCGAGCTCGTGATGGCGCTCGAAGAAGAGTTCGAGACCGAAATTCCGGACGAAGACGCCGAGAAGATCACGACTGTCCAGCAGGCGATCGACTACATCAACGAGCGCCGCAAGCAGGCCTGATCCGGCCTTCCCGACCGGATTTCTCGTTTCTGGCGGCGCCCTTCACGGGCGCCGCACTCTTTCAGCGGTACCGGAGTAGCGCGTGAGCAAGCGTCGCGTCGTCGTCACAGGTATGGGCATCGTGTCGCCGGTCGGCAGCACGCTCGATTCGGCGTGGGCCAACGTCGTCAACGGCGTCAGCGGCATCGCGCCGATCACGCGCTTCGATGTCTCGGCCTTCCCCTGCCAGTTTGGCGGAGCCGTGAAAGGCTTCGTGCTCGAGGACTATCTCGCGCCGAAGGAAGCCCGCCGCATGGACGAGTTCATGCACTACGGCATCGCCGCCGGCGTGCAGGCCATGGCGGACGCGGGTCTCGACCTCACGAAGATCGATCTCGACCGCGCCGGTGTCATCACCGGTTCCGGTATCGGTGGCCTGCAGACCATCCAGGACGAGCACAACGCCTATCTCGCGGCGCAGAGCCCGCGCAAGATCTCGCCGTTCTTCGTGCCGGCCTCGATAATCAACATGATCTCGGGCCACCTGTCGATCCGCTTCGGCCTTCGCGGTCCGAATCTCGGCGTCGTCACGGCCTGCACGACGTCCACGCACGCCATCGGCCTCGCACTGCGCACGATCCAGTACGGCGACGCCGACATGATCCTCGCCGGCGGCTCAGAGATGGCCACCACCATCATGGGTCTTGGTGGCTTCGGCCAGGCCAAGGCCCTGTCC
>CANGMU010000033.1 GCA_947454665.1 Pseudomonadota bacterium
GGTCCCGTTGTGGGTAATCGGCCAAGGCCTGCAACACGACGAGCCCGCGCGACTCGTCGATGGCAACGATGCGCCGAGCGCGCAGCTGCTCCAGCGTGCCGAAAAAATCCTGGCCATCCGCCATCACCTGGCCATTCACGCGGCGCACGGCCGCGACATCGAGGCCAGTGCCGCGTGCTGCGACCTTCCCTTCCAGGGATTTCGCATGGGCTTCGACGACGGCGGACAGTGCTTGTCTGGAACTGCGGCGCGCCGCATCGATCGGGGCCACGAAAAGCGTGTCCTGCTTGAATTGCGCAGGCGGCAACCAAGGCCCCGGATTACGTTCCCGCGCGACGACAGCCTCGATCTCGGCCACGCGGCCGGCTTCGAGCCTGATGCGCAGGCCTGCATAGGCGGGTGCGTCGTGGTCAAAGACAAGCCCGTACCAGGCGACATTGCCGGTCCTGGCATCCGCCATGCGCAGCGCGCCAGGCGCCACGCTGCGGATGGAAGCCCACAGGCCATCGCCGACGTCCATCGGCACGCCGTTTTCGCTGTACCGGACCTGCGCGGCCCAAGGGATATCCTGAGAGCGGCGAGCTGCCAGCGCTGCGACGACGCGGTCGCCAACGCGCTCCATGCAGGCGACGTCGCAAGCCGCAGTGGCTTGCGCCTGCTTCGCGGCTGCCGGCGGCTGCGGATGCAGGTAGTACGGCGAAGGCATGAAATACGGCACATAGCTGAAGACCGTCTCGATGCGATAGATCTTGCCGTCGACGACCTTGAACGCCTCCACCAGCGAGATCGAATTCGGCCACTTGAGCGCCGTCTTCATCTCGCGGCCATCAGTCAGCTTGTAGCGGTCGAAGCTGTTGGCGTGGTCGAAGAAGCCGGTGGCCACCACGACGCCGCGCTCTTCGTCGATGATCGGATAGCGGCGCTCGCGCACCCGCTTGTTGATGTAGTAGATGCCGAGCTTGAACTGCGCCTCGCAGCCCGGCGAGATGGAGCTGGCATTGCCCTGCCCGCCCGGCGCCGCCAGCGCGCTGGAGCGTGTCGTGCTGATGCCATTCTCGATACGCCCGCAGTCCTCATGGAAGGGCGCAAATACGGTCCCGTCGTTTAGCTCCACCGTATTGAAATAGCTGTCGGCCACCGCGCGCAGGCGTTCACGCGGACGCCGGCTGCCCTCGGGCAGGACGTCGTTGAAGGCCGGATCATGCTCGAGCTTCGAGAAGTCGCCCCAAGGCAGCGGCAGTCCACTGTTACGGACCACGACCGTTTCCACTTCCGTGATGCGGCGATCACGCACCTGCATGCGCATTCCGTAATAAACCGGCGCGCCGCGTTCATCGACGGCACCGATCCACGCGACCTCTCCCTGCTTGACGTCCGCAGCTTCAAGGCCGGTGGCGGCGACGCCGGTCACCGTCGCCCAGATGCCTTCCCGACCCAACGGCATCGCGACGTTGTTTTCGGTGTACCTGACGCCGGGCGCGAGTGGCAGACGCTTCGCATCGCGGACTTTCAGTGCACCGAGGTAGTCATGCAGCAGGCTGATCAGGCAGGCCCGATCGCAGTCCTGAGGCGGCATCGCACTGCGCTGTCCAGGTGCCTGGGCCAGCGCGATGGGAACCAGGAGCAGCAAGGCCGCGGCAAGGGCGATGCGATGCATCGTTATGGCTATAGACATGCGGGTAACCCCCAATCAACGCAGAGCAATGGCGCGGATGATGAAAGGCCCCGGATCCTGCCCCTTGAGCTTCGGATCGATCAGGTAGCGGATCTTGCCTTCGATCGCATAAGCCATCCCGCCGACCGGGGTGACGCCCGGCGAGGAATTGAGCCCCTCGCGCAACACGCGGATGTGTGCGGCATCGCCGTCGACCACGAGTTCGTCGATGCGACCCGCCGTACCTTCGGCCACGAGGAAGCGCGAGCCCTCAACAAGGCGCATGCCGTCCGGACCACCCAGCGTCGCATCGACCTTGATCGGCACGAGCCGTGACAGCGTGCCCGTCTTGTCCTGCTCGACACGCAGCAGGCCACCGGTGGTCACGATGTTCACGTACAAGCGATCCTTGGAATCAAAAGCAATGCCGTCGGCACCCTTGAGGGCTGCGTCCTCGGCAAATACTTCGAGCTGGGAGCCACCCTTGCGGAGCCGCAACAGGCGGCCGCCGCTGGTATCCGTCGCGTAAATGCTGCCGTCCTGTCCGACGGTCATGTCATTGCAGACCGAGCGTCCACCGGGAAAAACGTATTGGCCCTTCCGTGCGCCACTGGCCAGATCCAGCGCGACGAGTGACGTGACGGCGCCCGGAACGGGCGGCGCAAAAGCATTCGGCACTGAACAGAGCCATAGCGTGCGCGTGGCTTCCTGGACGAGCACGCCGTAGACGGACAACAGCCCGTTGGCGGCATCCGGCCTGACCCAGGCCGTGGCCCTCGCCTCGCCGGGTCGCGCACGGTAGACAATGCCCTTGATGCTGCCGACGTACAGCGTGCCATCCCGCGAGGACGACAGACTTTCAGGATAGACATCCCGGTCGTCGATGGGGATATCACGCACCACGGACGGCGCAGGCGTCGCTGCACAGCCCGCCAGCAGCGCGCCCAAGGCAAGCACGGCAGGCTGAAGCAGCCTGCGTCCTGTTGTTGTCATCATCCCCCCATCGGGCCGTCTGTTGCGGCCCCTCAGGTCGTAGTCAGTTCGCTGCGTCGTGCTTCAGCCGCTCTGCCTGTTCCTCGCCCAGATAGCGATGGACCGCCGCATGCACCAGATAGAGCACGGGGATCATCACCACGGCCGCCAGCATCTTGTAAAGGTAATTCACTGTTCCCACTGCGAGGAACTGTTGTGTGGGCCAATGCTGGGGCCCGACGACGAAGGCGATGTACAGTACGATGAAGCTGTCGAAGAACTGCGAGACGACCGTGGAACCGGTCGCCCGCAACCAGATCCAGCGTTCCCCGGTCAGCCGACGGATGCGATGGAATACGCTCACGTCGACGAGCTGTCCGATCAGGAAGGCGACCAGCGACCCAGCGATGGTCCACATTCCCTGGCCGAAGATCTGTGCGTAGGCGTTCTGGATGTCCGGCACGCCCAAGGCCTGGTTCGAATGGATCCAGAACGGCGCGGGCGCCAGGCTGATCGCAGTATAGGCGGCGAAGAAGGCCCAGCCGATGAGGGCCACGGTCAGCCAGGACACCAGCCGAACGCCGCGCAGCCCGAAGTATTCGTTGATGACGTCGGTCAGGATGAAGATCACCGGCCAGAACATCACGCCGGCCGTGAAGGTCAGCGTGCCTTGCACGCCAAACAGGCTCCAGTGGAAATCCGCGAGGCCCAAAGTGCCTTCGAGCGAGAAGATCTTGGGACCGATGAATTCGGCGATCAACGCATCCGCGATGAAGAATCCGGCGAGGGCAACGAACAGGCGGACGGCCTTGAGATCGGCAATATGCATGGCAAGGGTTCGGGCAGAGCCTACTCTACCGTGCAGAAGCAGTGCGCGTAGGCACGGCCGGGGGCCAGGGACGCCAGTCGGCCAAAACGCTCGATTTCGGCCTGGAAAGGTCGCAGCGATACCGGAAGCGCCGGCGGCAGCGAACCCGATGCCGCCTGCCCCGCAAACCGTGCAGCGCGCACACGCCACTGCTGGGCAAGCTGTTCAATGAACCCCATGCCAGGCTCGACACGCTCCAGCACGTAGTCCTTGCCGAGCTTTGCGCGCTGTGCGGCAGAGCGGACCGCCACATCCAGCCCGCCCAAAGTATCGACGAGCCCGATGCGCTGGGCATCGACGCCGACCCACACCCTGCCCTGCGCGATCTCGTGGATCTCTTCGCGCGTCTTGCCCCGGCCGGCTGCCACATGGCCCAGGAACTGCTCGTAGCCGTGCTCGATGGTGGCCTGCACATATTCCCGCAGCGCTGGCTGCAGCGGCCGATCAAGGCGCTGCACACCCGACAGCGCAGTCGTACCGAGCCCATCCACGCGGACGCCAAGTCGATCGAGTGTGCGATCGTAGGTCGGCAGTGCCGCGAAGATGCCGATGGAGCCGGTCACCGTCATGGGACTAGCCACGATCTCGTCAGCCGGCGCCGCAATGTAATAGCCGCCAGACGCGGCCACACTGCCCATCGAAATGACCACCGGTTTGCCAGCGGCCTTCAGCGCCACCACCTCGCGATAGATCTGCTCGGAGGCCAGGACGCTGCCGCCCGGACTGTCCACGCGCAAGACCACCGCCTTGAATTTGTCGTCGTGCCTGACGTCGCGCAGCAACGCCGACAGCGATTCTCCACCCACGCTGCCGGCGGACTGCACGCCATCCAGGATTTCGCCGCTGGCAACAACGAAGGCAATCCGGGCTTTGCCGTCCTGGGCCAGCCGACGTTCGGCGCGGACGACGCGCGAGTAATCGCCGAGCGAGATCGAATTGAATGAATGCGTGTCATCGTCTTCACCGACGAGTTCCGATACGCGATGGTTGAACTCGTCGACCGTTTTCAGGCCCGTGACGAGTCCCGCATCGAGCGCCACCTTGGCGCCGTCGCCCTTCGCAGCGCGAAGCGCAGCAATATATCCCTCGGCGTATTTCGAAACGCTGCCTTCCGGCAGCTTGCGCGCCCCGACGATAGCGTCCTGATAGCCCTTCCATAATGCTTCGAGATAGACGCGGGATTCTTCCCGCTCCTCGGCAGACATGTCCTGGCGGACGTAGGTTTCAGCGGCGCTCTTGTACTTGCCGACACGGAACAGGTGCATGTCGATGGACAGCTTGTCGAGCGCGTCCTTCAGGTACATCCGGTACCGTTCATAGCCTTCGATGAGGACCGTTCCGAAGGGATCGACAAAGGTTTCGTCGGCCTGCGCGGCAAGGTAGTACTGGGCCTGCTCGAAGCTCGTCCCATGGGCCAGCACCTTCTTGCCCGCTGCCTTGAAAGTCCTGATGGCTGCGGCGATTTCCTCAAGCGCCGGCTGAGCCGCACCCTGCAGGTCATCCAGCTCGAGGACCAGGGCATGCACGCGATCGTCCTTCGCAGCGGCCGTGATGGATTCGGTCACATCCCAGAGAAGGGTCTGGCCGTCACCGCGGCGACTCGCCTCGCTGAACGCGCGCTCGATGGGGTCGCCACTCAACTGCTCGACCAGTCGACCGTGCGGATGGATGACCAGCGCAGCGCGCGAAGGCAGGTGTGGAACGCTGCTGCGAAGCGCAGCAAACAGGCCGCCGAAGAGGATCAGCAGCAGGAGCAGACTGAGGACGCGGCGCAACCCGTCAAGGAAGCGCCACAATCCCCGGAAGAACCCGCCGATGCGTGACATGGCCGGGTTCTCCGCGTGAGGTCAGGTCAGACCTTTTCCTCGATGCGCGCCGCCTTGCCGGACAGGTCGCGCAGGTAGTACAGCTTGGCGCGACGAACGTTGCCGCGGCGCTTGACGCTGATGTCGCTGATCGACGGGCTGTGCAGCTGGAACACGCGCTCGACGCCTTCACCGTGCGAGATCTTGCGCACCGTGACCGAGGAATTGAAGCCGCGGTTGCTGCGCGCGATCACGACGCCTTCATAGGCCTGGACGCGCTCGCGGTCGCCTTCCGTCACCTTGACCGACACGATGATGGTGTCGCCCGGCTTGAATTCCGGGAAGGTGCGCGTGGCGCGCTCGGCTTCGATCTGCTGGATGATGTGGTTCATTGTGGTTCCTCGTTCGGCGCCTCTCGGCGCCCCCTTTCGTGCAAAAACTCGTTCAGCAATTCGGCCCGCTCCGCCCTTTCGCGCTCGGCCAGCCGTCCTTCATCCTTGCCGACCGCGCCCTTCAGCAGCAGGTCCGGCCTCACCGTCCAGGTCTTTCCCAGTGCCTGCTTCAGGCGCCAGCGCCGAATCCGCGCGTGGTCCCCTGACGTCAGCACCTCGGGCACCTTCAGCCCGGCGAACTCTTCCGGCCGCGTGTAATGCGGCCAGTCCAGGAGCCCGTCCGCAAAGGACTCCTCGACACTCGAACGGGCGTCATTGAGCGCACCGTCCATCAACCGTGCCAGCGCGTCGATCACGACCAGCGCCGGCAGTTCACCGCCGGAGAGGACGTAATCCCCGATCGACAGCTCTTCATCGATCGATGTGGCGATCACTCGCTCATCGATCCCTTCATACCGGCCGGCCACCAGCACCAGCCCTGGCAGCGCCTTGAGTTCGGCAGCCTTCGACTGGTCGAAGGGCCGTCCCTGCGCCGACAGATACACACGCCGGCTGCCCGGCGGGCACCGCGCCGTGGCGGCGGCAATCGCCGCCGACAACGGCCCGGGCTTCAGCACCATGCCCGGCCCGCCCCCATAGGGTCGGTCGTCCACCGTCTGGTGGGCATCCTGCGTATGGGCCCGCGGATTCTCGGTGCCCACGCTCAGGAGGCCGCGCTCCAGCGCCCGACCCAACACGCCGTGGCCGACCACCTGCCGGATCATTTCCGGGAACAGCGTCACCACCTCGACGTGCATCACAACTCTTCCGGCCAATCGACCAGCACGCGACCCGCGGACAGATCCACCTGCTTGAGGTGAGGCCGAACCGCCGGGACCCAATGCTCCCGGGCACCCTTCACGACCATCACCGCGCCACCGGGGGCATCGACAAAGTGGTCGAGACGCCCCAGCATCGCGCCATCGACATTCACGACCTCGAGGCCCAACAGGTCCTCGCGGAAGTACTCGCCTTCAGCCGGGGGCGGCAGGCGATCTCGCGCCACCCGAACCCACCAGCCTGCCAACGCCTGGGCAGCATCGCGATCCGCGATACCTTCCAGTTCGACCCGGAGTTGGCCGCGATGTGCGTCGCCTCTCCGGACCTTGACATCCCGCACGCGGCCATCCGCCGCGACGAGTTGCCAGTCTGCCTGCGCCAACAGTGCGTCAGGGGGCTCGGTGAAACTGTTCACCTTGAGACCACCCCGCACACCATGCGGCGCCGCCACCTGCCCCAGCGTCAGATAAACCGACATGGGCAGGCCGGCCGGGTCAGGCGGCTGCGGCAACCTGCTTGCGGTAGGCCTTCACGAGCGCGCCAACGCGCTCGGACGGCTGCGCGCCGAGGCCGACCCAATGGTCGATGCGCGGCAGATCGAGGCGCAGTTTCGTGTCGTTCTTGCGTGCGGTCGGGTTGAAAAACCCGAGCATTTCGAGGCTCTTGCCGCCCTGCCGCTTGCGGCTGTCCGTCACCACGATGTGGTAGAAGGGCTGGTTGCGGGCGCCTCGCCGAGTCAGTCGAATCGTCACCATGGATTTTGTCGCTTGCTTTGCCTTGGAAGGCCTTCGAAAAAGAGCGCGAATTCTACGCAGATCAAAGGTTCACGGCAACTTTACCCGCGCAGTCAAAACCGCGGGGGCATCGGACCCTTGAGACCGGCCATGTTGGCCATGCCGCCCATCATGCGCGCAAGCTTCCCGCCACCGAGCTTTTTCATCATTTTCTGCATCGTCAGGAACTGCTTCAGGAGCCGGTTGACGTCCTGGACCTGCGTTCCCGAGCCTGCTGCAATGCGGCGCTTGCGCGGGCCATCGATCAGCTCCGGCCGACGGCGCTCCCGACGCGTCATGGAATCGATCATCGCGATCTGACGGCGGACTTCCTTGTCGCCGACCCCGGACTGCAGGCCCTTGGCGGCAGCCATGCCACCCGGCAGCTTGTCCATGACCGAGGCCAGGCCACCCATCTTCTGGAGTTGCTGCAGCTGGCTCTTGAGATCGGTGAGGTCGAAGCCCTTGCCGCTGGCGACTTTCTTCGCGAGCCGTTCTGCCTCCCCTGCATCGACGTTCTTCTGCACCTCCTGCACGAGGGCGACCACGTCGCCCATGCCCAGGATGCGGGTCGCCATGCGCTCGGCGTCGAAAGGTTCCAGCGCTTCGGTCTTCTCACCGACACCCAGGAACAGGATCGGCTTGCCAGTGATCTCGCGGACGGACAGCGCGGCGCCACCGCGCGCGTCACCGTCGGCCTTGGTCAAGATGACGCCGGACAGGTCCAGCGCCTCGCGGAAAGCCTTGGCGGCGTTGATGGCGTCCTGGCCGGCCATGGCATCGACGACGAACAGGCGCTCGTGCGGGCCCACGGCCTGGTCAATGTCGCGGACTTCCTGCATGAGGTCCGCGTCGATGTGCAGACGGCCCGCGGTATCAACGATGAGCGCGTCGAACACGCCGCGTCGCGCCTGCTCCAGTGCGCCCTTGGCGATCTGCGGCGCGCTCATGCCGATGCCGGCCGGGAAGAAGTCTGCGCCGACCTGCTGCGCCAGACGCTCGAGCTGCAGCACGGCGGCAGGGCGCCGAATGTCGGTGCTGACGAGCAGCACGCGCTTTTTAAGCTGGATCAGGTGGCGAGCGAGCTTGCCAGCCGTGGTGGTCTTGCCGGCGCCCTGCAGGCCCGCGAGCAGGATCACGGCCGGCGGCGTCACGCGCAGGTCCAACCCTCCGCGCCCGCCGCCCATGACGGCCACGAGCTCCTTGTGGATGACGCCGATGAGGGCCTGGCCCGGCGACAGGCTGCCGATGACCTCGGTGCCCAGGGCCTTGGCCTTCACGGCCTCGATGAAAGTCTTGACGACGGGCAGCGCGACATCGGCCTCGAGCAGGGCCATGCGCACTTCGCGCAGCGTCTCGGCGATGTTGTCTTCGGTCAGGCGGCCGCGGCCGCGCAGTGCGTTGGCGGCTTTCGAGAGCCGTTCGGTCAGGTTGGCAAACATGGTCCGCGGATTATAGAGCCTCGCGGCCCAGTGCCGCGCGCAAAGCCTCGTCGATCCGCGCCACGGGCCGGACGGTGATTCCGGGCACGCCGCCCCGCGGCACGTTGTCCTTCGGGACGATAGCCGTCGTGAAACCCTGCTTGGCCGCTTCGCGGATGCGCTCCTCCCCAAAGGTCACAGGCCGCACCTCGCCCGTCAGGCCCAACTCGCCGAACACAATCAGCGACGCAGGCAGCTTGACGTCCAGCAAGCTGGAAGCCAGCGCCACCGCCAGCGGCAGATCCGAGGCCGGCTCGTCGATCGTGAGCCCACCCACGACATTGGCGAACACGTCGTGTTCCTGCAGCGACATCCCGGCATGCCGGTTCATCACGGCGAGCAGCATCGCCAGGCGCCCGGCATCCACACCCTGGGCCACACGCCGGGGCGCACCGAAACGCATGCGGTCGACAAGCCCCTGCACTTCCACGAGCAAGGGCCGCGTGCCATCGCGCGTCACCATGACCACACTGCCGGCGACGGGCTCCGGCGCACGAGACAGGAAGATCGCAGCCGGATTCTTCACTTCGCGCAGGCCTGTCCCCGTCATCAGGAAGAAGCTCAGCTCATTGACGCTGCCGAAACGGTTCTTTGTCGCACGCACGGTGCGGAAACGGCTGCCGGCATCCCGCTCGAAATACAGCACCGTATCGACCAGGTGCTCGAGCATGCGCGGGCCGGCGATGGCGCCTTCCTTCGTGACGTGACCGATGAGGAGCACGGCGGTGCCGGTGGCCTTTGCGTGGCGCACGAGCGCGGTCGTGCACTCCCGCAACTGGGACACGGACCCGGCACTGCTGTCGGAGGCAGAAACAGCCATCGTCTGGATGGAGTCGATCACGAGCAGGCTTGCGCCACGCTCCGAGGACAGCGCGAGGATCGCATCGAGGTCCGTCTCGCAGGCCGCATCAACGCCCACCGTCGACAAGGCAAGGCGCCGCGCACGCATCGCGATCTGCCCCGCAGATTCCTCGCCACTCACGTAAAGCACCGGACGGGTGGCGCCCAGATGCGCGGCAACCTGGAGCAACAAGGTCGACTTGCCGATGCCCGGCTCACCGCCGAGCAAGGTCACGGAACCGGGAACCAGGCCACCGCCCAGCACACGGTCGAGCTCGCCCATGCCGAACGACCAACGCGTGTCGGCGCTTTCGCCGTTCGACGCAGCCAGTTGGCCGCTCAGCGGCGAGGCCGCAGCGGAAGCTACCCAGGCGGAGCGGGAGGCCGATTTGCCACCCGAACGCGCAGCCTGCGCGATGACCGGCGAGCCAAGCGTATTCCAGGCGCCGCAATGGGGGCACTGCCCCTGCCACTTGGCGGTTTCGCCCCGACAGGATTCACACACGTGGACGACGGACGCTTTTGCCATACGGAAAATGCTAGCACGCGAACTACCGCACAGAACCGACCCAAACCGGTGCAAAACCACGGCTTCCGGCTTTCCGTGTCGGCGATTTCGCGTAGCATTGGTGCACATTTTTTCCCACGACTTCGGCCCGGTCTCCCGCGGATGCATCTCAAAGGCAAATTGCAGTGCGTCGGCCATACCGATACGGGCCGCGTACGTGAACACAACGAGGACATGATCGCCTTCGACGGCGACATCGGTCTCGTCGTACTTGCCGATGGGATGGGCGGTTACAACGCTGGCGAGGTCGCCAGCGGTATCGCGGTCAAAACGATCGTGAACCTGGTCCGCGAGGCCGTGGCTCGCGAAGACCTGCGCAAGCCGGACGAGACCAGTGGTCTGAGCCGGGCCAGCATCATCCTGCGGGACGCGATCCTGCGCGCGAACAAGATCATCTACCAGACGGCCCGGACGCAGCCCCACTGCGAAGGCATGGGCACGACCGTCGTGGGCATCCTGTATTTCAACAACACCGCCTGCGTCGCCCATGTGGGCGACTCGCGTGCCTACCGGCTGCGCAACGGGAAACTCGAGCAGATCATGCTCGACCATTCCCTGCTGCAGGAACTGGTCGACCGGGGTTACTACACCCCGGAAGAGGCGGCGCGCGCCGCCAACAAGAACTACGTCACCCGCGCGCTCGGCGTCGAGACGACGGTCGAGGTGGATATCAAGGAACACCCTGTTCAGAAGGGTGACGTGTACATGCTCTGTTCGGACGGCCTGACCGACATGCTCGACGATGACGACGTCGAAGTGACGATCAACACCTTCGGCACCAATCTCGACACGGTGGGCCGTATGCTGGTTGAACAGGCGAACGCGGCAGGGGGACGGGACAATATTTCCGTGGTGCTCACACAGGTGCTGGAGACTTTCCCTGCACGGTTCAGCATCCTCGAACGTGTCCTGAAGTGGTTCAGCTGAAAAGGAGCCACGAGTGTCACGCCTGATCCTCAGCCTCGATGGCCAGTTGCTGGCCGAATACAACCTGAACAAGGAGCGATACACGATCGGGCGCTATCCGGACAACGACATCCGGATCGACAGCCCCGCTGTCAGCGGGCACCACTCGCTGATCATCAACATCCTCAACGATTCCTTCCTCGAGGACCTGAACAGCACCAACGGCACCTATGTCGGTGGCAAGCTCATCAAGAAGCACGCCCTGCAGGACGGTGACGTGATCACGGTCGGGCACCACCAGCTGCGATTCGCCGAGGACGAGGACATTCAGGAACGCGAGTTCCAGAAGACGATGGTGCTGACGCCGGGTCAACATCGTTTCAGCGAAGCTGCCCCTCGGCCCCCGCGTCAGGTCGCGGTGGACGCCGTCGCAACCTCCCCTTCCCTGCCCCGTCCACCGCCGGCGGCCAAGTTGCAGGTCCTGTCCGGCGCCTTCGCGGGCCGGGAAATGGAACTGGTGAAGACGCTGACCACCCTGGGTCGCCCGGGCGTTCAGGTGGCGGCGATCTCCCGTCGTTCGGACGGGTATTACATCGTGCTGGTGGAGAGCGCAGACCCGACCGATTTCCCACTGGTGAATGGTGCATCGATAGGGCCGCAGGCCAAGCAGCTGCAGGACAACGATGTCATCCAGGTGGCTGGCGTGAAGATGGGATTCTTCACGCTCTGACGGCTCGACTCAGGGGCAGGGATTGGGCTGCGAGCGGTGCACGGCATCCAGCGCCTGCATCACTTCCGAACCGAGCGTCACCGACGCGCTGCCGATATTAGTCTTGAGTTGCGGCATCGTCGTGGCGCCGATGAGCACGCTCGTGACGAAAGGCTGCTGCCGGACGAAAGCCAGCGACATCTGCGCCATGTCGAGTCCGTGCGCGGCGGCGACGTCCGCATAGGCCGCCGTCGCCCTCTCGCCCGGTTCGTTGGTATAGCGTGCGAAGCGCGACCAGCGCGCGATGCGGGATTCGGGCGGCCGCGCACCATTCAGGAATTTGCCCGACAGCACGCCGAAGGCCAGCGGCGAATAGGCGAGCAGCCCGACGTCTTCGCGGATCGCCATCTCGGCGAGACCCACCTCAAAGCTGCGGTTCAGCAGACTGTAGGGATTCTGGATTGCCGCGACGCGTTCGCGCCCCGCGTCGGCCAATTGCAGGTAGCGGTGCATGCCCCAGGGCGTCTCGTTCGACAAGCCCACATGGCGAACCTTGCCGGCGCGCACCAGCTCGCCGAGCGCATCGAGCGTCTCCTCGATGGAAACCGGGCTGTCGGATTCCTGATGCTGATAGCCCAGCTTGCCGAAGTAGTTGGTGGTGCGACTGGGCCAGTGCAGCTGGTAGAGATCGATGTAATCGGTCTGCAGCCGCGCCAGGCTCGCATCGACCGCCGCATGGATGTTGGCGCGATCGAGCTGGTTGTCACCGCCCCGCACATGCTTCACGCCGAGCACCAGACCAGGCCCCGCCACCTTCGTGGCCAGAACGACCTTGTCGCGCTTGCCGGTCTTGCGAAGCCAGGTGCCGATGATGCGTTCGGTCGAGCCGTAGGTCTCGGCGCGCGGCGGCACCGAATACATTTCCGCTGTATCGATCAGGTTCACGCCCTGGTCGAGCGCGTAATCGAGCTGCTGATGCCCTTCGGCTTCCGTGTTCTGCTCGCCGAAGGTCATCGTGCCCAGACCGATGACGCTGACCTTAAGCCCCGTGCGACCCAGCGGCCGGTATTCCATGTTCATCAACCGCCCTTGGCGAGCCCGAAGGCGAAGTCGACGAGCTTGCGGCCGTCGACATCGAACTTGCGGATGCCATCCGCGAGTTTTTCGGTCGCCATCGCATCTTCGTTGTGCGACCAGCGGAAAGCTGTCTCATCGAGCGAGACCCGCGGCAGATCGGCGGAAGCAGCCGTCGCGGCGTCGAGCCGGCACGGCACGTCCTCCGTGGAGGCCTGCATCTTCGCCAGCAGATCCGGGCTGATCGTCAAGAGGTCACAGCCGGCGAGGTCCACGACCTGATCGACCTTGCGGAAACTCGCGCCCATCACTTCGGTGCGATAGCCGAACTTCTTGTAGTGCTGATAAATGCGCGTGACCGAGGCAACACCCGGATCTTCCGCGCGCGCGATATCGGCACCGCCACCGGCCGCGCGGTACCAGTCATAGATGCGACCGACAAAGGGCGAGATCAGCGTGACGCCCGCCTCGGCGCAGGCCACGGCCTGGGCAAAGCTGAAGAGCAATGTGAGGTTGCAGTGGATGCCCTCGCGCTCGAGACGCTCCGCAGCGCGGATGCCTTCCCAGGTGCTCGCGATCTTGATGAGCACGCGGTCACGCGACACACCAGCCTGCTCGTAAAGCTCGATGAGGCGATGTGCCTTGCGCTCGGTGGCAGCCTGGTCGAAGGACAGGCGCGCATCGACCTCGGTCGACACGCGGCCCGGCACGATGTCGAGG
The DNA here is from genome assembly GCA_947454665.1 of Pseudomonadota bacterium. Taxonomy (GTDB): domain Bacteria; phylum Pseudomonadota; class Gammaproteobacteria; order Steroidobacterales; family Steroidobacteraceae; genus ZC4RG30. The sequence goes on from CANGMU010000033.1 coordinate 13,582, forward strand.
ATGCGACGGCCGAAGGCCACGAACAGTTCGTCGACCAGGCGCTCCGCACGCGCGGTCTCGTTTCTCTCGCCAGCGGCGCTCGCCAGCGCAGCCTCGACAAGATCACGATACCGGGCATCGCGCGCGGACTGCAGGATCAGGCTCGGGTTGGTCGTCGCATCCCGCGGACGGAAGCGCTCGATGGCGTCGATGTCACCGGTGTCCGCCACGACCACGGACCACTGCTTCAGGCCATCCAGCTGCGTCATCTCGTCTCTCCGCGTCTCAGTTTCTTCGGGTCAGCCGAGAACCAGCGGCACCCGCTGGCTCACGCTGCACAGGAGTTCGTAGGGGATGGTCCGCGCACTCGCTGCCATGTCCTCAACGGGCAACTCCGGCCCCCAGAGCACGACGCGGGCACCGGCACCGATGCGTTCACCGCTGGCGGTGATATCGACGGCGATCATGTCCATCGACACGCGACCGACCAGCGGGCATCGCAGGCCGTCCACCATCACCGCGGTCCCGGCCGGCAGGCTCCAGGGCAGGCCATCGCCATAGCCGGCGGCGATAATCGCCACACGCGAATCCTGCTCCGCGCGCCAGGCACCGCCATATCCGACGGTCTCGCCCCGCGGCACGCGGCGCGTGGCGATCACGACCGTCTCGAGCGTCATGGCGGGCTGGAGCCCCAGCGCCGCGGCACGCTCGTCCGCGAAGGGTGATACGCCATAGAGCGCAAGCCCCGGGCGGATCCAATCGCCATGCGAGGCTGGCGCACCCAGGATCGCCGCCGAGTTGGCCAGGGAACGCGCGTAATCCAGCCCGGCGGTCAGCGCCTGGAACCGCTCGACCTGCTCGGCCGTCATCGAGGCACTGCGTTCGTCGGCCCGCGCGAAATGCGTCATCAGGCGGATTTCACGGACCGAGCCGTTCATCAGTGCCTGCAGCCGGGCCAGTGCAGCCGGGAATTCATCCGTCCGGAAGCCGAGCCGGTTCATGCCCGTATCGACCTTGAGCCAGACCACGAAGCGGTGGGCAGGCGCCTCGCGCTCGAGCAGCGCCAACTGCTCTGGCGCGTGCACGACCAGATCCAGGTCCAGCCTCGCCGCCTCGCCCAGCTGGTCGCCGTCGAACACGCCCTCGAGCAGCACGATGGGCTGGCGAACGCCAGCCGCGCGCAGCCAGACGGCCTCTTCGATGCGGGCGACGGCAAAGGCATCCGCGCCCGACAGCGCCAGCGCCGTCGGCACGAGGCCATGGCCATACGCATTGGCCTTCACGACGGCCATGACCTTGCGGCCCGGCGCAGCAGCGCGGATGCGGATCAGGTTCGAATGCAGGGCGCGCGAGTCGATGACCGCGCGGATCAGCCGGCTCAACGCAACACGCCTTCGCCGTAGGCATCCGGCACGAAGTTCTGGAAGCGCGTGAACTGTCCTTGGAAGGTCAGGATGAAATAGCCGGTCTCGCCGTTACGATGCTTGGCGAGGTCGATGTCGGCCTGACCCTTGCGCGGGGAATTCTTGTCATAGACCTCTTCACGGTAGATGAAGAGGATCATGTCGGCGTCCTGCTCGATGGCGCCGGATTCGCGCAGGTCGGACATCACCGGCTTCTTGTTCTCGCGCTGCTCCAGGCTGCGGTTCAGCTGGGAGAGCGCGATGACCGGAACGTTGAGTTCCTTCGCGAGGGCCTTGAGGCCGCGCGAGATCTCCGACACTTCGGTGGCGCGGTTTTCCTTGTTGCCCGGCACCTGCATGAGCTGCAGGTAGTCGACGACGACGAGGTCCAGGCCATGCTCGCGCTTCACGCGCCGCGCGCGCGTGCGCAGCTCCATGGGCGACAGGGCCGGCGTCTCGTCGATGAAGATGCGCGCCTCGGCGAGCTGGCTCGTGGCACTGGTAACGCGCACCCATTCTTCGTCGTTGATGCGGCCGGTGCGGATGTTCTGCAGGGGCACGCCGCCGACCGAGGACAGCATGCGCGACATCAGCTGTTCGGAGGGCATTTCCATGGAGAAGACGAGCACTGAGCCACGCGTGTCCGAGGCCAGCGCGACGTTCTCGGCCATATTGATGGCGAGTGTCGTCTTGCCCATCGACGGGCGGCCGGCAACGATGACGAGGTCGCCGCCCCGCAGGCCACCTGTCTTGCTGTCGAAATCGGCAAAGCCCGTGGCGATGCCGCGCAGCTTGTCGGGGTTGCTGTGCCAGTCATCGATCTTGTCGATGAGCCCGGGCAGCATCGTGCGCACGGACTGCGCGCCTTCGTTGGTGCGCGTCCCACGCTCTGCGATCTCGAAGACTTTCTGTTCGGCCTGATTGACCAGATCCCGCGCCGA
>CANGMU010000034.1 GCA_947454665.1 Pseudomonadota bacterium
ATGACTATTTCCGCCAGTTCGGCCTGACGCCGGAACGGCTGACGCTCGCGAAACCGAATGCCATCGTGATGCACCCGCAGCCGATGAACCGCGGCGTGGAGATCGACTCGGCCGTGGCCGATGGCCCGCGCTCGGTGATCCGCGACCAGGTGGCCAACGGCGTCGCCGTGCGCATGGCCGTCCTCGAAACACTGGCCGCAAGGCCGATGACCGGCTGGAGCCCCTGACACCGTGTCCGACACCGCTGCCGTGAACACCGACCGCCCGCACCGCGGCACCATCTTCGTCGAGGACGCGAGCGTCCTCTCACAGGAAGCCCATGCAGGCAGGCAATTCGTGCTGCGCCTCGCGTCGCCTCGCGTCGCACGTCGCGCGACGGCCGGCAGCTTCGTGCATGCCGCCGTGGATCCCGACATCCCGATGCGCCGGCCGCTATCGATCATGCGCGCGAGCGCGGACGAGGGCTGGATCGAGATCCTCTACAAGGTCATGGGCGAAGGCCTGAACCACCTGGCGACGCGCCAGGCCGGCGATACCGTCAACCTGATGGGTCCGATCGGCAAGGGTTTCGTCCCGCGCACGGACAAGCCTCGCGCGCTACTGATCGGCGGCGGCGTGGGCATCCCGCCGATGGTCTATTTGGCGGAGGTCCTGAAGGACCGGGCGGACGAGGGCTTCAAGCCCTTCGCGATTTTCGGCTCCGAGATCCCCTTTCCCTTCCGCGCACGCCCTTCCCGGCTCATCGTGCCGGGCATGCCGGAGGGCGTGATTGCTGCCATGCCCTTGCTCGAGGACTGGGGCATCCCCTGCCGCCTGACGAGCAAGGCCGGCTTCGCCGGCTGCCACGATGGCTATGTCACCGATCTCGCGCGCGCCTGGTTGGGCACGCTCGACCGCACGGCGCTCGACGAAGTCGAGATCTTCAGCTGCGGTCCGACGCCGATGCTGAAGGCAGTGGCTGCACTGGCTGCGGAATTCAGCGTGGCCTGCCAGGTCTCGCTCGAGGAATACATGGCCTGCGCGGTGGGTGGCTGCGCGGGCTGCGTGGTGGAAGTGGCGACGCCAGACGGTCCGGCGATGAAGCGAGTCTGCGTTGACGGCCCGGTGTTCGACGCCACCACGGTGTTCGGCCCGAAACCCTGACGCCCCGCCGGGGCTGTGGCACTCTCCCGGAAGTATTCAAACTGGGGGATGCTTCCATGAACGACCGTCTGCGCCTGGCCTGTGCCGCGCTGTCCGCGACTGCTTTCGCGGCCCTTTCCTCACACGGCATCGCCGCCGAGCCGGCTGCGGCTCCGGCGCCCTACGTGATGCCGGCGTCGACGCCTGCACCCATCCGTGCGGCAATCGAATCCGCAGACCGCGCCGCGGATGCCAAGGCCCGCGATGCGAACCGCAAACCGGCTGAACTGCTGACGCTGGCCGGTATCAAGGCGGGCGATCGCGTGGTCGAGTTCGCATCCTTCGGCCAGTACTTCTCGCAGTTGCTGTCGGACGTCGTCGGCCCGCAGGGCCGCGTGTACATGTACGACCTGCCCTACACGGCACAACGTGCCGCAGCCAATAGCGGCGCCTTCGTCGACAAGCACCCGAACACGCAGTACACGCTGGTCAACTACAACAGCATCGAACTGCCGAAGGACGTGGATGCCGTCGTCAACGTGCTCTACTACCACGACCTGCCGCTCAACAACATCGAAACCGCTGCTTTGAACGCCAAGATCTTCCAGGCGCTGAAGCCGGGCGGCACGTTCTTCATCGTGGACCACAATGCAGCTGCGGGCTCGGGCGTCCGGGACATCAAGACCCTGCACCGCATCGACCCGGCCGTCATCAAGGCCGAAGTCACCAAGGCGGGCTTCGAACTCGTTGAGGAGAGCAAGCTGCTGGCCTACGCGAATGATGACCACACGCAGCTGGTTTTCGCGCCGGGCCTGCGCGGGATGACGGACCAGTCGGTATTCAAGTTCCGCAAGCCGAGCAAGGCGCGGAAGTAATCGGCCGAAGCCGCCGCGCCATCCGGCGCGGCGGCAATTCAACCGAAGTTGATTTTCGACTCGAGATTGGTCCGTGAATCGGCGTAGCTCAGCGCCGCGTCCAGCGAGATGCGTCCATCCTTGTAGAGCTTGAACAGGGCCTGATCAAAACTCTGGATGCCGCGCTCGGCGCTGGTGTGGATCGCTTCCTTGATCGCCGAGATGTCCGCCTTGTAGATCAATTCGGCGATATGCGCGGTGTTGAGCATTACCTCGACGGCAGCGACTCGCTTGCCGTCCACGCCCGGCACCAGCCGCTGCGAGATGATCGCCCTCAGGTATTGCGACAGGTCCATCACCGCCTGGTCGTGCTGTTCATGCGGGAAGAAATTGATGATGCGGTCCAGCGTCTCGGCGCAGTTGTTGGCGTGCAGCGTCGCCAGCACGAGCTGGCCGGTGCCCGCCAGCGAGAGCGCCGCCTGCATGCTGGCCCGATCCCGGATCTCGCCGATCAACACCACGTCCGGCGCCGCGCGCAGCGCGCCGCGCAGGGCCCGCTCGAAGGAATGCGTGTCGATTCCGACTTCACGCTGGTTCACGATAGAGCGGTTGTTCCGGTGCAGGAACTCGATCGGGTCCTCGATGGTGAGGATGTGCTCCGAGAAGTTCTCGTTGCGGTAATTGATCATTGCCGCGAGCGTCGTGGACTTTCCCGACCCGGTGGAACCGACGACGAGGATCAAGCCTCGCTTGTGCTCCAGCAGGTCGGTGAGGTTCTCGGGCAGCCCAAGGTTTTCGATGCGCGGCATCTCGTGTGAGATATAGCGCATGACGATCGAGGGCGTCCCGCGCTGCAGGAAAACATTGACGCGGAAGCGTCCGATCCCGGGCTCGGACAAGGCGAAATCGAGCTCGAGCTCGCGTTGCAGCGTTTCCTGCAGCTCCGGCGTCATGACGGTTGCGGCGGCAGCACGCAGCGTTTCGACCCCCAGCAACTGCTTGTTGATCGCGTAGATCGTGCCCTGGATCTTGATCTTCGCGGGGGAATTCACCGCCAGGAAAATGTCGGATGCGCCCTTGTCCACCATCAACTGGAACAGGGGGCGCAGATCGAGCCGGGCCTGTTCGGCAACCGGCGCACCTGGCAGCACGGGCGTGTCGGGCGCCGCGTCAGTAGGGTCGGCCATTCTTCTCGTCCCCTTCATCCAGCAAGGCCAGACCGGCCGCATCGGCGGCGACGGAACTGTCGCGCTTGCTCTCGAGCTTCACGCGCAGACGCAGCTCGTTCTTGGAATCAGCGTTGCGCAAGGCTTCCTCGTAGGAAATGTAATTCGCCTCGTAGAGCTCGAACAGGGCTTGATCGAAGGTCTTCATGCCGACGCGGGTCGATCGTGCCATCACTTCCTTGATCTGCATGACCTCCCCCTTGAAGATGAGGTCGGCGATCAGCGGCGAATTCAGCATGATCTCGGTCGCGGCGATCCGGCCGTGGCCACTTTGCCGGGGCACCAGACGCTGCGAAATCAGCCCCCGCAGGTTCAGCGAGAGATCCATCAGGAGCTGCTCGCGGCGGTCGTCGGGGAACAGGTTGATCATGCGGTCCAGCGCCTGGTTGGAGCTGTTGGCGTGCAACGTGGCCAGCACCAGGTGGCCGGTCTCTGCGAACTGGATACCGTACTCCATCGTCTCGCGGTCGCGGATCTCGCCGATGAGGATGACATCAGGCGCCTGGCGCAACGTGTTCTTCAGCGCGTTGGCCCAGCTGTCCGTGTCGACGCCGACTTCGCGATGCGTGACGACGCAGTTCTTGTGCGGATGGATGTATTCGACCGGATCCTCGATCGTGACGATGTGGCCCCGGGAGTTTTCGTTGCGCACGCCCACCATGGCGGCAAGCGTTGTGGATTTGCCCGAGCCGGTGCCGCCGACGATGATGACCAGGCCACGCTTGGCCATGACCACGTCCTTGAGGATCGGCGGCAGTTCGAGTTCCTCGACCGTCGGTATCTTGGCGTTGATGAGGCGCAGCACCACGCCGGGATGGCCCTGCTGCACGAAGGCACTGGCGCGGAAGCGGCCAATGCCCGCGGGCGAGATGGCGAAATTGCTTTCCTTAGTGGCGTCGAACTCCTTCGCCTGGCGGTCGTTCATGATCGAACGCACCAGCACAGAGGCCTCTTCGCCGGTCAGGCGGCGATCGGACTGCGGCCGGACTTCGCCGTCGACTTTCAGCGCTGGCGGAAAGCCAGCGGTGATGAAGAGGTCAGAGGCCTTCAGGTCGACAACGCGACGCAGGAGGTCCTGCATCAGCTTGATGGCTTGTTCGCGATCCATGTTCTTCCCCGGGGCGCGGCCTTAGACGGCGTCCTTGTTCTGGGCCTTGAAGCGGGCTTCTTCCTTCGTGACGAAGCCCTTGGACACCAGTTCGGTGAGGCATTGGTCGAGGGTCTGCATGCCCTGGGCCTGGCCGGTCTGGATGGATGAATACATCTGCGCCACCTTGCCTTCGCGGATGAGGTTCCGGATCGCAGGCGTGCCGATCATGATTTCGTGGGCCGCGACGCGACCGCCGCCGATGCGCTTGAGCAGGGTCTGCGAGATGACCGCCCGCAGCGACTCCGACAGCATCGAACGGACCATCTCCTTTTCGGCGGCCGGGAACACGTCGACGATGCGGTCAATGGTCTTGGCGGCGGAGCTGGTGTGCAGGGTGCCGAAGACCAGGTGGCCCGTCTCTGCGGCGGTGAGCGCAAGGCGGATCGTCTCCAGATCGCGCATTTCACCGACCAGGATGACGTCAGGATCTTCGCGCAGCGCCGAGCGCAGCGCCTCGGCGAAACCCAGCGTGTCGCGATGGACTTCACGCTGGTTGATCAGCGAACGCTTGGACTCGTGCACGAACTCGATTGGATCCTCGACCGTGAGGATGTGGTCCGGCCGGTTGTCGTTGCAGTGGTTCACCATGGCGGCGAGCGTCGTGGACTTGCCCGAGCCGGTCGGCCCGGTGACCAGCACGAGGCCACGCGGCAGCATGCAAAGGTCCTTGAAGATCTTCGGCGTATTCAGCTCCTCGAGGCTCATCACCAGCGAGGGAATGGTGCGGAACACGGCGCCGGCGCCACGGTTCTGGTTGAACGCATTGACTCGGAAGCGGGCGAGACTGGGAATTTCAAACGAGAAATCCGTTTCGAAGAATTCCTCGTAGGCCTTGCGCTGTTTGTCGTTCATGATGTCGTACACCATGCTCTGCACCTCCTTGTGGGACAGTGCGGGCAGGTTGACGCGCTTCATGTCGCCGTCGACACGGATCATCGGCGGCACGCCGGCGGACAAGTGCAAGTCCGAGGCGTGGTTCTTCACGGCGAAAGCCAGGAGCTGCGCGATATCAAGTGCCATGGAAACTCCCGTAAGGCTTCACCGAGTATAGCCCCGTGATTATTGTTCAAACATGTTAAGCACTCCGCACATTCCGCAGTCCGGAACGCCATTGCACGACCGGTTCGAAACGGTCCGCGCCCGCGTTGACGCAGCCGCCCGGGATTCGGGCAGGGATCCGGCCTCGATCTCGATCCTGGCCGTCAGCAAGGGCCAGCCTGCAGCGCGCCTGCGGGAAGCAGCTGCGCTCGGGTTCACGGCCTTTGGCGAGAACTACGTCGCCGAGGCGCTGCCCAAGATGCGGGAACTCGAGGGTCTGGCTCTGGACTGGCATTTCATTGGACGCCTGCAGGCTAACAAGACACGCCCCATCGCCACGCATTTCGCCTGGGTCCACGGGGTGGACAGACTCGATATCGCCAGACGCCTGTCGGAACAACGCAGCCACTTCGCGCCACCGCTCAACGTCTGCGTGCAGGTGAACGTCCTGGGCGAAGCCAGCAAGGGCGGCGTTGCGCCGGACGAAGTCGCCGGCCTGCTGGCGGCCCTGGGGCCCCTGCCCCGCCTTCGGCTGCGCGGACTGATGTGCATGCTGCCTTATGGGGCTCCGGCCTTGCAGCAGCATGAAGGTTTCGGCCTGTTGCGGCGGCTGCGTGACGCATCGGTAGCGGACGGCATCACGCTCGACACCCTGTCCATGGGCATGAGCAATGACCTGGAGGCTGCGGTGGCAGAAGGATCGACGATCCTGCGTATCGGCACTGCCTTGTTCGGCGCGCGCGCCACTGCCGGGTAAACTGCAAGGATGACCACACTCCACACGCTTCGCGTCGCCCTGATCGGCGGCGGCAACATGGGTCGGGGACTGCTCGGCGGGCTGATCGCCCGCGGGCTCCCGGCATCGCAGATCACCGTCGCGGACCTGTACGAGGCCGGGCTCGAGGCCCTCGTCAGGGATTTCGGCGTCCGGACGACCACGGACAATCTCGTCGCCATCCAGGACGCGGATGTCGTCGTGCTGGCGGTCAAGCCGCAGCAGATGCGTCCGGTCGTCGAGGCCCTGCGCCCACAACTGGCGGCCAACCGGCCGCTGCTGCTGTCCGTGGCCGCCGGCCTGCGCGTCGGTGACCTTGCTCGCTGGGCGGGCGCCGGCGTGTCCGTCGTGCGCGCGATGCCCAACCGCCCTGCGCTGGTCGGCGCCGGCGCGACCGGCTTGTATGCGGATGCCAACGTGCCGGTCGCCCAGCGCGAACTCGCATCGCTGGTGATGGCCGCGACCGGCCTTGCCGTCTGGGTCGAGGAGGAAGTCCAGATCGATACCGTGACCGCCCTGTCGGGCAGTGGCCCGGCCTACTTCTTCCGCCTGGCGGAGCTGATGGCGGAGGCAGCCGTGGCACAGGGCATGGATCCGGCCGTCGCGCGGGCACTCGCCGCGAAAACGCTAGCCGGTGCTGGACAGCTGGTAGCCGCGGAACGCGACGACGACCTGGCCCGCATGCGGGCCGAAGTCACGTCCAAGGGGGGCACCACTGCCGCCGCACTTGCTCGCTTCGAGGAATGCGGATTTGGCGATACGGTCCGTTCCGCTATGGATGCGGCGGCGAATCGCAGCCGCGAGCTCGCCGACGAGTTCGGCAAAGGCTGACGGAGACACATAGCCATGGAAGCCGTCGCCTTTCTGGTGAACACCCTGCTCGGACTGGCGAGCTTCGTGCTGCTGCTGCGGCTATTGCTGCAGATCGTGCGTGCGGACTTCCGCAATCCGCTGGTCAGGGGCGTTGTGCAACTGACCAATCCCGTGATCGTGCCGCTGCGGCGCTGGATACCGGCCGTAGGTCGCATCGACAGTGCGTCGGTGATTGCGATCGTGGCGATCACGGCGCTGAAACTGTGGCTGCTGGATCTGCTCTCGCCCTTGCCCACGACGCTCGCAGGACTGCCCTTCCTGAGACTGCTGGCCATCGACCTGGTGCGACTGCTGCTGCAGTCCTACCTCTACCTGATCCTCCTCTACGCGCTGTCCTCGTTCTTCACGCAGGACGGCTATTCGCCAGGCCGCGCAATTCTCGGCTCGCTCTGCGAACCGCTGCTGCGCCCGATCCGAAAGCGCCTGCCTGTCGTGAGCGGTTTCGACTTGTCACCCTTGGCCGCGCTGCTCGCCCTCCAGGCCCTGCTGCTGCTCGTGCGCTGAAGGCCCGCAGGGTCTGCACGGACGAAAAGCCCTTTCAAACAAGGCCTTTCAGCCGGATTCTTCCGAGATCGCCTCATGCGTGATGCACCAAGTTGTTGCGTGGATGCCGCAGTGGCGTGTTCGCAAACCCTATAAAACAAGGGTTTTCCGACATGCCACGTGGCTGAAATCTGTTTGCGCGCCGGAAACCGTGTGCTATGTTTCCGCTCGATCGCTTCTGCGGGGGTTTTCCCCGCAAAAGAAAACTACAAACTTCGCAGGAGTATCCTGAACATGGCGAAAAAGGGCGGCCCGCCGACCAAGTCCGAGATCGTTGCGACCATCTCGAAAGAGACCGAACTGTCGCGTAAGCAGGTGAGCGCGGTTTTCGACGCGCTGCACACCATCATCCGCAAGAGCCTGCGTGGCCACGGCCTCGTGACCCTTCCGGGCCTGCTGAAGCTCAAGGTCGTCAAGAAGCCGGCCACCAAGGCGCGTGAGGGTGTCAACCCGTTCACGGGCGAGAAGCAGATGTTCAAGGCCAAGCCGGCCAGCAAGAAGGTTCGCGCGCTGCCGCTGAAGAACCTGAAGGCGATGGTTAACTAAGGGGCTCGCGTCCCGCAGCTGCGCAGGCTTCGGCCTGCGCGCCGCACGAAAGCCCGGGCCCCGCAAGGTTCCCGGGCTTTTTCGTATCAAGCCGCCGCGGACCGGATATGCACCAGCACGGCGTCACGCAGGTCGTTCAGGTGTCCGTGAAAGAAGTGCCCAACACCGGGCATCAGCACCAGCTCGGGACGTGGCGAGATCCTCGCTGCGAAGTCTGCGACTTCCGCGGCAGGAATGACCTCGTCGGCATCGCCCTGCACGACGAGCCAAGGACAGCCCGGCGCACGCACTTCGGCAGGCGAGGCATGGAAGCGAGTGAAAGCCGGTGCAACGGTCACCAGCCGCGACACGTGGCCCGCTTCGGGTCGCGACGATGCCGCCAAGGCGATGCGTCCGCCGAAGGAAAACCCGCCGAGCCACAACGCGGCGCTCGGCCAGCGCGCCCGACCCAGCGCAATGGCCGCCAGCGCGTCATCGACTTCGCCGCGGCCTTCATCGTGCGTGCCTTCGCTTTCGCCAACGCCGCGGAAGTTGAAGCGGATCGTCGGCACCCCGAGTTCCTGGAACGTGCGGGCCAGCGTCGTGACGACCTTGTTGTCCATCGTCCCACCGTGCAGCGGGTGCGGATGGCAGACGACGGCAAAGGCCGTGGGCTGTACGTCCCGCGACTCCCGCGGATCCTCGATGACGACCTGCAAGCGCCCCGCCGGGCCCGCAGTGTGCAACTTCTCGGGGCGCGGCGGACTCATGCCGGATCCGGAACAAAATCGAGCGAAGCGGAGTTGATGCAGTAACGCAGGCCCGTGGGCTCGGGGCCGTCATCGAAGACATGGCCCAGGTGGGATTCACAGTGCGCGCAGGTCACTTCCGTGCGCACCATGCCATGGCTCGTGTCCCGGTGTTGCCGGATGCGCTCGCCAGCCAGGGGCAGCCAGAAGCTGGGCCAGCCACAGTGCGCATCGAACTTCGTATCCGAACGGAACAGCTCGCTGCCGCAGCACACGCAGACGTAGGTTCCCGATTCCTTGTGCGTGGCGTATTTGCCGGTGAAGGGCCGCTCCGTGCCCTTTTCCTGCGTCACGTGGTACTGCAGGGACGAAAGGCGTCCGCGCAGCGCTTCCGGAGTGGGCTTGGGGCGGCTCATGCCGCCGCCCCGACGAGCTTCACCAGCACGCGATTCAGACGGCGCACGTAGTCGCCCGGGTTGGCGACCTGGCCCTGCTCGGTGAGCTGAGCCTGGTCGAAGAGCAACTGCGCCAGCTCGGTGAAGTCCTCGCCTTCGACCTTCTGCAGGCGTTCAACGAGCGGGTGTGTCAGGTTCACCTCGAGACGCGGCTTGCCGGCCGGCATCTCCCGACCCGCAGCAGCCAGCATGCGGCGCATCTGCTCGCCGATGTCATCCTCATCCCGCGTCAGACAGGCCGGCGATTCGGTCAGTCGGGAACTGCTGCGCACGCCGGCGACACCATCGCCGAGCGCCGCGGCCACGCGGTCGAAGAAATCCTTGTGTGCCTCGTCGGCGGCCTCGCTGGCCTTCTTTTCCGCCTCGTCCTCGAGCTTGCCGAGGTCCAGGTCGCCGCGCGCGGCGTCCTGGAAAGGCTTGCCCTCGAACTCGTGCAGCTGACCCATGATCCACGGGTCCACGCGGTCGCCCAGCAGCAGCACTTCGATGCCCTTGGCACGCAGCCGCTCGATGAAGGGGCTGGAACGTGCAGCCGCTCGGCTTTCGGCCAGTACGTAATAGATGCGCTCCTGGCCTTCTTTCATGCGGGCGACATAGTCGGCCAGCGCCACGCCGTCTTCATCACCGGCTTCGTGCGTGCTGGCGAAGCGCAGCAGCGGCAGGATCTTGTCGCGGTTGCCGAAGTCCTCGCCGACGCCCTCCTTCAGCGCCTGGCCGAATTCCTTCCAGAACGTGCGGTATTTCTCCGGCTCGTCCTTGGACAGGCGGGATACGAGGTCGAGGCCGCGCTTGGTCAGCGCGTTGCGCATGGCCTCGACTTCCGGGTCCTTCTGCAGCAGCTCGCGCGAAACGTTCAGCGGCAGGTCGCTGGAATCGAGCACGCCCTTGATGAAGCGCAGGTACATCGGCAGGAACTGCTCGGCGTCGTCCATGATGTAGACGCGCTTGACGTGCAGTTTCAGGCCGCGCGAGGCATCGCGGTGCCAGAGGTCGAACGGCGCCTGCGAGGGGATATACAGCAGGCTCGTGTATTCGCGCTTGCCCTCGACCTTGTTGTGGCTCCACGCCAGCGGCGGCGAACCGTCGTGCGTGATGTGGCGATAGAACTCGACGTACTCCTCGTCCTTGAGTTCGGCGCGCGGACGGGTCCACAGCGCCTGGGCCTGGTTCACCGCCTCGAATTCGAGCGTCGCGGCGCCCTGCTTCGCCATGTGCACGGGGAAGGCGATGTGGTCGGAATAGCGGCGCACGAGCTGGCGCAGCTTCCAGGCATCGGCGAATTCCTTCGCGTCATCCTTCAGGTGCAACACGATCGTCGTGCCGCGCTCGGCGCGCTCGATCGTCTCGACGGTGTAATCGCCGTCGGCCGCAGACTCCCAGCGGACACCGTCGGCAGCGTGCTCGCCGGCCTTGCGGGAGCGCACTTCGACGCGGTCCGCGACGATGAAGGCCGAATAGAAGCCCACACCGAACTGGCCGATCAGCTGGGAATCCTTCTGCGCGTCACCGGTGAGCTTGCCGAAGAACTCGGCCGTGCCGGACTTGGCGATCGTGCCCAGGTGCGCGACGGCTTCATCGCGCGTCATGCCGATGCCGTTGTCGCGGATCGACAGTGTGCCGGCCTCCGCGTCGTGCTCGATCCAGATGCCCAGTTCCTTCTCGTCGCCCAGCAAGGCCGGGTCGGCGATCGACAGGAAGCGCAGCTTGTCGTTGGCGTCGGAGGCGTTGGAAATCAGCTCGCGGAGGAAGATCTCGCGATGGCTGTAGAGCGAGTGGATCATGAGCTTCAGGAGCTCACGGACCTCGGCTTTGAAGCCTCGGGTCTCCGGGGCGGCGCCCGGCGTCGTCTCGGCGGTCATGGTCAGGAACACTCCGTCAGGACAGGGAATTCGTCCCGCGGAGAGTGGGGGCGAAAGCCCCGTGATTCAAGCGCCGGCGTCGGGCGTGTCTTCGTCCCAGGTCACGCGGACCTTTTCGGCCCAGCGCTTGTAATTGGTGAGACTGCCGAGGTTGCGGCTGATGGCCGCTTGCCGGCCACGGCCCCGTTCCGTGCGCGCAACCCATTCGTCGTAGCGCTCGGTATTGCCCAGCACGCTGACCTCGCCGCTGACGGCGCTGTCCTCGACCGGCTTGTCCGGGTTGCTCATGGTGGGGAAACCCCTCTGATCTTTCACGCAGCCAAGGCTACGCAGACGGGCCGGCTCCGGACAGGAACTGCATCACAACGCCGGTCAACAGAAGATGCGGTAACAGGGCGTGTAGCCGAATCCCTTCAGGGCAGGATGTCGATGGGGATGCTGTTGCGCGCCAGGAGCCAGATTTCGACCATGTCGGCGTTCGACACCGCAATGCAGCCGTCGGTCCAATCATGCGCGTCGTACCAGGCCCGTTCACGCTTGGGGGTGTTGGGCAGGCCGTGGATCATGATGGCACCGCCGGGTGCCCAGCCGTTGTCTTTCGCCCGTTTCACGTCCGTCTCGTTCGGGTAGGAAACCTGGATCGAGAGGAAATAGTCGCTGCGCGGATTGCGGCGCGTGATCTGGTAACGCCCTTCCGGCGTACGGAAGTCGCCTTCGCGCTCCTTGTGGCCCTGCGGCTGCAGGCCCAGCGCCACCTTGTAGCTGCGCAGGACCTCGTTGCCACGCAGCAGCTCGAGCCGCCGCTCGCCCTTGCGCACGACGATGCGATCCGCAAGCGGCAACTGGACCGTGCCCGACTCGCCCGTCGTGTAGGTCGGTGGCGCGGGCCGCGTTTCGGCTGCCGACGTCGGCTGCACCAGCAGCGCGACCGCGAACAGTGGAAGGATCGTCAGGTAACGGTGCATCACGCGGCGAGTATAGGGGGCGACCGTGGGCGGCGCGTCGTCAGCGCAGGCTGGATGCGAGCCGCTCGGAAGGGGCCAGCGCGGCAGCCAGGCGCTCGCTGGTCCACTCGCTGGCCTCTTCGGGCAGACGAAGCAGATAACCCCGCGGCACGCGACGCTTGCCCGACCACACGGCCGGCAGCAGCGCAGGGTTGAGCTCGCGAAGCTGCGCGCGTCCCACCTGCGTCACGCGCAGCAAGGTCGACACGGGCACATTGGACGGCACCTCCACTTCGTGGAAGCGCTCGGTGGTTCGACGCTCGACCGGTCCGAAATAACGGGCCGGGTCGCGGTCGATCTCCAGCGCCGCCAGGAAGGAGACGTAGAAGTTGCGCGAGGCGAAGCCGAAGCTCGGGCTGTGGTGGCCCCGTACGATGGTCGCGATGTCGGACGTGCCCAGCTCGTCCCGCGCACGACGCATGCCGGCAGCGCCATGGTTGTAGGCGGTCAATGCCAGCGGCCAGGTGCCCAGCAAACGGTAGTTGTAGGCGAGCAGCTCGGCCGCCGCCTCGGTGGCCCGGAAAGGATCCATGCGTTCGTCCACGGCATCGTCGATGCGCAGGAAGCGACGACCCGTCGAGCGCATGAACTGCCACAGCCCTGCCGCACCGACTTTCGAATAGGCCGCCGGATTGAACGAGGATTCGACGTGCGGCAGGGCCGCGATCTCCGGCGGCAGGCCATGCCTGGCAAGCGTCTCGGCGATGTACGGACCCCAGATGCCGGCGCGCTGCAGACCTTCCCGGAACCGGTTGGCCTGGCCCAGCTGGAAGCGGATGCCGGCCGCCGCCTGCTCGAAGCGCTCTGGCACGGCCTGGGGCCCGAACAAGGCCGCGACGCGAAGCTCTTCTTCGCCGGGATCGGCAAGGCCCTCCGAGAGGCGCCGCAACACCGCGCGGTAATGGTCCCGTCGCGCGTCGATGACTTCGCGGCGCTCGGCCGTCGTGGCTTCCGGATCCAGCTGCACCGTCTCGTAGACGATACCAAGGTCATGCTCGTCGTGCAGGAAGCCCGCGCTGGTCGTGACCTCCGTATAAACGCGTACCCAGAAGCGCACGTCGCGGTCGAGCTCGGGGGGACGGGGCAGCAGGTCATCGGCCGCTGCCGCCAGCAGTGGCGTCAGCAGCAGGATCGCAAGCCACAGCTTCCGGACCCGCCTGTTCATAAGGGAAATATATATCATCGGTCGAATGCAACAGACCGTACATCCCACGCTGCAACTGCGTCCGGTTGCGATCGACACCTACCGCGAAAACGTCGCGTACGTGCACCGCGACTGTCCGCTGTATCTGATCGAGGGATTCCAGGCGCTCTCCAAGGTCGAGATCCGCGGTGCGAACGGCGAGGGCCGTTCCCTGCTTGCGGTGCTCAACGTGGTGGACGACGACTGCATCACCTCCCAAGACCAGCTGGGGCTCTCGCAGGACACCTTCCGCCGGCTGGGGCTGCCCGCGGGCACACCGGTCACCGTCCACCACGCCAAACCACCCGCATCGCTGGGTGCCGTGCACCACAAGATTGCCGGGGAACGACTGGGCTACGAGGATTACGCGGGCATCGCCCGGGACATTGCCGATTACCGGTATTCGAAGATCGAGCTGGCGGCATTCCTCGTGGCCTGCAGCCAGACGGGCCTCGAACGCGATGAAGTGCTGCACCTGACGCGCGCCATGGTCGAGAGCGGCGATCGGCTGGACTGGCATGAACCGTTGGTGGCGGACAAGCACTGCATCGGCGGCATTCCCGGCAATCGCACCAGCATGCTGGTCGTGCCCATCGTGGCGGCGCACGGGATGTTCATCCCGAAGACCTCGAGCCGCGCCATCACCTCGCCAGCCGGCACGGCCGACACGATGGAAGTGCTCGCGCAGGTGGAGCTGCCGCTGGACAAGGTGCGCGACATCGTCCGCGCTCACCGCGGCTGCGTAGCTTGGGGTGGTACGGCAGCACTTGCACCGGTGGACGACATCCTGATCTCCGTCGAACGCCCATTGGCGCTCGACTCGCCCGGGCAGATGGTCGCCTCGATCCTGTCCAAGAAACTCGCCGCCGGTGCCACGCACCTGCTGCTCGACATCCCCATGGGGCCGACGGCCAAGGTGCGCAGCCAGGCCGAGGCACTGCGTCTGCGCAAGCTTTTCGAATTCGTCGGCGACCGCGTCGGTCTGCAACTGGAGGTCATCATCACCGATGGTCGTCAGCCGATCGGGCGCGGCATCGGTCCCGCACTGGAAGCGCGTGACATCATGCAGGTGCTGGAGAACCACCCCGACCAGCCCCGCGACCTGCGCGAGAAGGCCCTGCAGCTGTCGAGCCGCATCCTGGAATTCGATCCGGACGTGCGCGGTGGCGAAGGCTACCTGCTCGCCCGCGACATCCTCGACTCCGGTCGCGCACTGGAAAAGATGCGCGCGATCATCGCTGCGCAGGGCGCCGCGCCCCAGCAGGCGCAGCCCGGCCCACTGAAGCACCCCGTGCTGGCCGACCGGGATGGCACAGTCATGGCGATCGACAACCTGCGCATGGCCCGCATCGCGAGCCTCGCCGGGGCGCCGATCGACAAGGGCGCCGGCGTGGACCTCTACCGCAAGCTGGGCGAGGTCGTGAAACAGGGCGAGCCGCTGTACGCGATCCACGCCGAGCACGAAGCAGAGTTCTCCTTCGCCTGCGAGGCCGCCAAGGCTGGCAACGGGTTCACGCTGTCATGAGCAGCGGGCCGCTGATCCTCGGCTTCCCGAGCTATGCGGCCGCTGCACGGCGGCTCGCCGACAAGACCGCGCTGGGCTATGACGAGGTCGTGGCCCACCGATTCCCCGACGGCGAAAGCCAGGTGCGCCTGCCGGCTACCTTGCCGGAAGAAGTGGTCTTCTGCCTGAGCCTGGATGATCCGAACCACAAGCTCGTCGAACTCGAACTGGCGGCGAGCGCGGCGCGTGAACTGGGTGCGCGGCACCTCACGCTGGTTGCGCCCTATCTCTGTTACATGCGGCAGGACATGGCCTTCCATCCTGGCGAGGCGGTCAGCCAGCGGATCATCGGCGCCCTGCTCGCGCGACATTTCGAGACGGTCATCACGGTGGATGCGCACCTGCACCGGACGGCTGAACTTTCAGCGGCCGTTCCGGTGCCTCGCGCCGTGAACCTCAGCGCCGCGGCCGTGATCGGCGACTGGCTCGCCGCACGCGGCGGTCGGCCCCTGCTGCTCGGACCGGACGAGGAGTCCGCGCAATGGGTACGCAGCGCCGCGGCCGCCGGAGGCTTCGACTGGGGCGTGGCGCACAAGGACCGCTTCGGTGATCGCGACGTGCGCGTGACACTGCCGGACATCGACGTGCGCGGCCGCGATGTCGTGCTGGTCGATGACGTGGCCAGCACCGGCCACAGCCTCGCCGCCGCGGCCCGACTGCTGCGTGACCGGGGCGCGACATCGATCGAGGTCGCGGTCACCCATGCCCTGTTCGTCGGCGATGCGATGGACCTGCTGCGCGACGCGGGCGTCGGCGGCATCCACAGCACGGACAGCGTCCCGCACCCCACCAACGCCCTGTCCCTCGATCGCCTGCTGGCTTCGGCGCTTTAAGCCATCCGCCG
>CANGMU010000035.1 GCA_947454665.1 Pseudomonadota bacterium
ACGGACCCTCGATCGCGATGTTGCAGAACCTCACGCCGTCGGCCAGGCGCGCTTCGACGACAGCCGTATTCGCCATGCTCATGGCACTGGTCGGCACGGGCATCGGGCCGACGCTCGTGGGTTACGCGAGCGACCGGTTCGCATCGCGTGCCTTCAACGGGGATTTTGCCGTGGCCTGTCGTCCCGGTGTGCAAGCGGTTGCTGAAGGCTGTGCGGCCGCATCGCTGCAGGGCCTGCGCCTGGCGATGATGATCGCCGTGCTGAGTTTCGCGTGGGCGGCCGTGCATTACCTGCTGGCGGCGCGCGCCCTGCGCGCCGAGTTGGCCGCCGCCAGCGCCTGACCGTCAGCGGCCGCGCTGACCACCACCGGGCCCGCCGGGTCCGCCCATTCCACCTGGGCCGCCCATCCCGCCTCGGGGGCCGAGGCCAGCGCCGGGTCCGTCCTGCTGTTCACGGAAGCGCTCACGCAGTCGTTGGCGCTCGTCCGGCGGCAATTGCTGGAATTGTTCGTATCGCTCGCGCAGGCGTTCCCGCTGCGCGGGAGGCAGGGCACGGACTTCGGCGCGCCGGCTTTCCACCCGTGCACGCTGTTCCGGTGACAACGCGTTCCAGCGCTGCAATCGCTCGCGGGCCTTTTCGTGTTGCGCGGCCGTCATCGCGCTCCAGCGTTGCGCACCCCGGGCCAGTCGCTCGCGACGACCCTCGGGCAGTTGGTCCCAGTCCGATTCGAGCGGCTTGAGTACGGTCTGTTGTTCCGGCGTGAGGTCCTTCCACGCCGGCGCGGCGGCGAACGCAGGCGGCCCTGACAGGACGGCGAGAAGCAAAAGCGCGATGCGTGGCCCGTATCGATTCATGGTGTCGTCCCCTTGGCGTTCCGGTCCCCGCCGTCACGCTTCTTGCGCGAGCCGGCGCGTTCCCGCGGCTTCTCGCTGTCGATCAGTGTTCCCTCGTCCTCGGCCCAGTCGCCCAGGAATTCCAGCAGTTCCAGCGGTGGCGGTTCGGACTTCTGGGGCGGCGTGGCCGCGGCTTGCGCGCTCATCAACAGCAGGGCCTCAAGCAGCGCCATCGCGCCCCCGTTCCAGCCAGCGGTACAGGTCGAGGTCTTCGTAGAAATCCGCGTCGACGTCATCGGTGAGCACCTCGAACGCTTCAGCCCGCGCGGCGTGCGCGCTGCCGTCCGTCGCCGAGGTCGGTCCGACCTGCGACGGACGCAGCACGAGCAAGGTCGCGATGGCGACGGCCGTTGCCAGACCGCCCGAGGCATACAGCCAGCTCGTGCGTCGCGCCGATTCGCCGGCAGCGCCTACGGCCCGTGCGCGCGCCGCGCGCAGTCGCACCGTCGTGCCGATGTCGAGCGCGGTCTCTCGTTGACGCAGGCCCGCGCGCAGCCCGGCGGCGAGCGCCTTGTCGTGCGGTGACAGTTCATCGAAGCCGGTCATGGCAGTTCTCCGTCCAATGCGTCGCGCAGGCTGGCCATGGCCCGCGACAGATGTGTCTTCACGCTGCCTTCCGAGCAGCCCATGGCCCGCGCCGTCTCGGCGACAGGCAGCCCTTCCCAGACGCGCAGCTCGAAGGCCTCGCGTTGGCGCGTGGGCAGCCGCCCCAGCGCTGCCACGACCTGTTGCACCTGTTCGGCCTGGACCAGCGCCGTGGCGCCGTCCACTTGTGTCGGGTCGGAAAGCCGCGCGATGCCGTCCCCAGCGTCCATATCGTCCTCATCCTGCGCGTCGCGCCAGAAAAACAGCCGGCGTCGCAGCGTCTGCCGACGCTGCCAGTCGCGGATGCGGTTCGTCAGGATCCGCTGGAACAGGGCAGGCCATTCCTGGCCGGGTCGTGTTCCGTAATGCCGCGCCAGTTGCAGCATGGCGTCCTGCACCAGGTCCAGCGCCTCGTCCCGGTCCCGGGTTGCGCGCTGTGCACGCAGGAAGGCGCGGCGTTCCACGCTGGCGAGGAACGCGTCGAGATTGACCGGCGCCGTCGGGCGGTCGTCGGTCACGAGATCCTGCAGGGCGGAGAGCAGCAAACCGTTCCTTCGGGAAGGGCAGATGTGCGGGTTAACGCAGACTCCGCTGCGGCGTTGACAAACGGGTGCTGGGATTCAGCGTGCCGCAAGCGCTGCGACCAGTGTGCTGCGCTTGAGTGCGGTGGCGATGTCGATCGCGTTCGCCCGCTCCTTGCTGCGCAGGTTCGGGTTGGCGCCGGCCGCGAGCAGGATGCGCGCTACGTCCGGGGTCCCTTCGCGTGCCGCAATCATCAACGCGGTTTCGCCGCGTGCATCGGTGGCATCGACCACAGCACCGGCCTTGAGCAGTTGTGTCACCGCATCCACATTGCCGGCGGCTGTTGCCTGCATCAAAGGTGTCGCACCGGTTTTCGTGCGTGCCTCTACCGATGCGCCGGCGGCGAGCAGTTGGCGAGACAGGTCGATCAGTCCCCGGCGCGTGGCAATGCCCAAGGCTGTCTCACCTTCGTTGTCGGCGGACTTGGGAGATGCCCCGGCCTGCAGCAAGGCCTGCGCCGAACGAGGCTGTCCGGCGAGCGTGGCAATCGACAGCGCATCACGGCCGGCAGCGTCGCGCAGCGCCGTCCCTGCGCGACGGGCCAGCAAGGCCTGCAGCATCGGCACGTCGTCCCGGCGAGCAGCCGCCATCAGGGCCGTGCGGCCATTGCGGTCTGCCACATCCGGTCTGGCGCCCCTGTCGAGCAGCATCAGTACGAGGTCGGTATGACCCGCGGTCGCCGCTTCGACCAGATACGGCGCACCACCGTTGCCCGTTCCCTCAGGGCTGGCGCCCCGGTCCAGCAAGAGTTTCGCCAGTTCGATATGGTGCTGCTGCAGGGCCACGCCGAGCGGAGACCTGTGCCGTACGTCGCGTGCGTCCGGATCGCCGCCTCGATCCAGCAGGATCCGCGCGGCATCCAGGGAACCGGATTCGGTGGCGACCAGCAGGGGCGTACTGCCCTGCGGGCCGGCGAGATTCGGGTTGGCCCCTGACTTCAGCAAGGTTTGCAGCAGTACTGTCGATCGACGCGTCGCGGCGACGTGGATATCCGGGTAACCGCTGTACAGGTCGTTAGCCGACTTGGCCCGCTGGACCTGCGTCAAAGGATCGGAGTCCGTCGCGTTGCGTCGCGAGGGTTCTGCGCCCGCTTTGCGCAAGGCGGCTACGACCGGCGTGTTGCTTTCCCGCAGGGCCTGGTCGAGCGGGCTTTCGCCCTGACGATTGCGCAGGTTCGGATTGGCGCCCGCTGCAAGCAGGGCGGCTACGCGTGCCGGATCTTCAGTGTGTGCCGCATGGTGTAGGGCGGTGTTGCCTGTGGCATCGACGGCATCGAGCGCGATGTGGGCCTGCAGCAGCTGGGGCAGCGCGATGGCCTTTGGCGCTGCCGCTGCGATCATCAAGGCTGTCATGCCGTGGTTGTCGATGGCGTCTGGTGCTGCCCCTTGGGAAAGCAGCCAAGCCGTCGTTTCGCCGGCATCCGCGGCGGCTGCACGGGCCAGCGGCGTCCGGCCAAAGCCATCACGCACCTGCTTCAGGCTTGCATCGCTGAACCGCTGCAGCAGTCCGATGTCGTCCCGCTGGACTGCGTCGAAGAAGGCTTCCGCCACGACGGCAGTATCGGAGAGATCCTTTTCTGGCACGAAACCCAGCGGCAACCGACCGCCGTCCCGCAAGGTCCGGGCGCCGGGATGGCCGGCGTCGGCCGCGGTCTTGAGCCAGCGCTGGGCATCGTCCAGTGCCGCAGGGTCAGCGGATGCCGCCAGCGCGGACAATGCAAAGGCGGCACGGGCATCGCCCTTGCCGGCGGCAGATTCCAGCCAGCGGGTTGCGCTGCGACGATCGGGGGTGCCGAGATTGTCCGTGAGTTGCAGCAGCCCCAGCAGGTAGGCCGCATCGCGGTCCCCGGCCTTCGCGGCCGTCTCGAAATGGCTGGCAGCAGCGGCAAAGTCCAGTTCGCGGATCGATTGTTGTCCTGCTTCCAGCGCCTGGCCGGCACGGGACGTCGCGGTGACCGCTACGCGGTCCTTGCGGGCGGCCTGCAAGGGCTGCGATACCAGCAGGGCCGATGCAATGAGCAGACTGGCGATTGCTGTGTGGACAGTGGGCGTGACGTCAGAGCGTGCCATGCTTGGTTTCCGTATGGATGCCGATCTTCTGCAGCAGCGCGGTGGGCAGGACGCCTCCGGCACTGATGATGACCGCGTCGTTCTCGATCGTCACGAGACCGTCGTCGCAGTCCACCTGGACGGCGCGCTCGTCGATGCGTTTCACATTCGATTTCAGCAGGGTGCGCAGGCGACCGGAGCGGATCGCAGCGTCAACGCGTTCGCGGTTCTTGGCTTTCGCGCGCTGGAAGGCGTCGCCCCGGTAGGACAGCGTGACTTCAGTGCCTGGCACTTCGGCGATGCTGGCTGCAGCCTCGAGCGCGCTGTCCCCGCCGCCGACAACGAGCACCTTTTTGCCTTGGTACTGCTCGGCATCCACCAGTCGGTAGACAACCTTGGGCAGTTGCTCGCCATCGACGCCGAGCTTGCGCGGTGTGCCACGCCGCCTGATCGACAGCAGCACTTTGCGTGTGCGGAAGTCGCCCTTGTCCGTGTGGACGATGAAGCCGCCCTCGATGCGCTCGATCGACTCCATTTTGGTGTTATATCCGATGCGCACGCCGGAGACTTTCTCCGCTTGCTTCCAGAATTCCAGCAACTCTTCCTTGCTCGTGTTGCGGAACCGCACCTTGCCGACGATCGCCAGTTCGGCAGGCTGCGTCATGACGATCTTGCCGCGCGGATACTGGAAGACGGCACCGCCGAGTGATTCCTGCTCGATCGTGACGAATCGCATCTTGCGCGACAGGGCCATCAGCGAGGCGGAGAAGCCGGCGGGGCCTGCGCCGACGATCACCAGATCGAGGCAGTCCGCCGCGGGCGGCGCAGGATTCGATGCGATGTATTCCACTACCTTGCGGCCTTGCTCCACCGCATTGCGGATCAGACCCATGCCGCCGAGTTCGCCGGCGATGTAGATGCCGGGAACACTGGTTTCGAATTCGGGGGACAGGGTGGGGATGTCCACGCCACGTCGTTCCGTACCGAAAACCAGCGTAATCGCGCTGACCGGGCAGGCGGCGCGACAGGCGCCGTGGCCGATGCAGTCGCTCGCGTTGATGAGGCTTGCCCGTCCGTTGATGAGCCCGAGCACCTTGTGTTCCTTCTGCTCCGGGCAGGCGCGCACGCAGGCGCCACACCCTATGCACAGGCCCTGGTCGATGACCGGATGCAGGGAAACCGGCTCGGTGAGGCCAGCCTGGGCAGCATCATCGCGGGCCTCAAGGTTGCTGCGTTCCGCACGTTGCCGGCGGCGCAGGTACCACGACCAGATGAGCAGCATCGGTATGGCGTAGACGGCGAGGGTAAGGTCCATCGAAATGGCTGCGGTGTCTTCTGTAACCTGAACCAGGAAGGATCACATGCCGGAGGGCTTCTGCCCATGCGAATGCAAGGAATTCGGGCATTCGCGATCCAGAATGCGTGAACTGCCGCACATCTTCACAAGTGTCGCAACCTCGCGACGATACCGGATGCGGCGTGCGTACCGTATCATTGCGGGTGGGGCATCCAACGTCCCGAAATTCAACTGATTTCCCAAGGATCCCAAGGATCCCAAGGATCCCAAGGCGCCCATGTCGATACCCGGAACGTTCTGGTACCTGCTTGGCACGCTGAGTAGCATCGCGGCGGCATTCCTCGCCGTGCCCCTTTTGCGCGGCACGTCGCAGTCCCTGTTCCGCCGGGTTGCGCTGGCGGTCGGTCTTGCGCTGATCCCCGCGATCGTCGCGATCGGCATCTACCTGAAGACCGGTTCTCCCGGTTTGGTGAGTGCAGTGCCTCCGTCTGTTACTGACTCGGGCCGGCCTGCGCCGCATGCCTCAGCGACCGGTGGGGCGGAGTCGGGTTCTGCGGGGGCCATGGAGGAAGCGGTGTCACGGCTTGAATCCCGCGTCGCCGGTGGCGAGGGCGGCGATGCCGACTGGGACCTGCTCGCCCAGTCTTACGACTTCCTTGGGCGCGCCGACGATGCCGCCCTCGCGCGTCGCCACCAGTTGCCGAAGTCGGCCTCAACGGCAGCCCAGCAAGGCGGGGCGGTTTCCTCGCCGGCACAGGCCCCTGTTGTGGCCGCCGGTGCTGACACGGCCATCGGTCGGGCCGAACAGGCTGCCGCCCAGTTGGCCGACGCGGTGCGTCGGAATCCGAAGGACGCCTCATCCTGGTTCGAGTTGGCACAGGCGCGTCGTATCGCACGCGATTATGGTCGCGCGAACGAAGCCTATGAAAAGGCACTGGCGCTGGAGCCGCGCAACGCGGATGCCTGGGCCGATTACGCTGATTCGCTGGCTTCCACGGGCGATCGCTCCCTGGCCGGCAAGCCGGCGAAGGCGGTCGAGCGCGCACTGGCCCTGAATCCGAACCATGTGAAGGCGCTATGGCTCGCCGCAAGCCTTTCGCTCGAACAGAAGCGTTACAAGGATGCGCTGGGCCAGTGGCAACGTCTGCGCGCGGCGCTGCCCGCGGGTTCACCGGACATCGCGATCATCGATGCCAACATCGCCGAGGCTCGCGGCCTCGCGGGGAGTCCGGCCGCTCCAGTTGCCGCGGCGTCGACGGCTCCGGCGGCGGTCATCGAGGGCAGTGTGGACGTCGATCCTGCCCTGCGTCGTCAGGTCGACGCCGGCATGACGCTGTTCATCTATGCCAAGACCGCGGACGGCAAGGGTCCACCGCTGGCCGTCATCCGCCAGCCGGTTGGTGCCTGGCCGGTCCGCTTCCGGCTGGACGACACGATGGCGATGATGCCGGGCCGCACCGTTTCCTCCGTCGAACAGGTGCTGGTCGAGGCGCGGCTGTCGCGTTCGGGCAATGCGATCGCCGAGAAGGGTGATCTGCTGGCGCCGGGCATGACGTTAAAGGTCCGCGGGGCAAAGCCGATACAACTCGTGATCCGTAAGTCGGTGGGCTGATGCAGGTCGCGTACTCCAAACCCCGGTTGTTGAGCCCCATGCTGCTGTTCGCGCTGGCATGCGGCATCGTGGCCTGGCTGGGGTTCAACGCGCAGACGGAGCGGTATCTTTCTCCTGACCGTGGGCTGGGCTATGCGCTCGGCATCACGGGCGGCAGCCTCATGCTGGTGCTCCTGCTCTACCCAGCCCGCAAGCGGGCCGCCTGGCTCGGGTTCCTGGGCACCGTGCCGGCCTGGTTCCAGGCGCATATGGTGCTGGGCCTGATCGGTCCGCTGCTGATCCTGTTTCATTCGAATTTCCACCAGGGCGCGATGAACAGCAATGTCGCCCTGTATTGCATGCTCGTCGTGTCGATCTCCGGCCTCTTCGGTCGCTATTTCCATGGTCGCATCCATGTCGCGTTCCAGGACCGCCAGTCAGCCTTCGCCGCGCTGCGGTCGCAACTCGACGGTTTGGTGCAGGTCGATTCGGCCGCTCCCTACCTTGCCGGCCTTGCGATTCGCCTGAAGTCGGGCGTGATCACGATGACCGAGGGGCTCGGGGTCATCCCGGAAATCCTGCGGCCGCCTTTCATCGGCCTGCGTGCATGGGGATTGCGTCGTGAACTGTCGCGTTTGATACGCAGGGAAGTGCGGGCCACGGCCGCGGAACGGGGACTTGATGGTCGCGCCCAGCGCGAGGAAGTGAAAGCTGCCCGCCACCTCGTCGACAGTTACATCGACGCGGCGCGCAAGGTGGTGGAGTTCCGTGCCTACGAGCAGATGTTCTCGCTCTGGCACCTGCTCCACCTGCCGTTGTTCTTCATGTTGCTGGCGGCGGGGATCGTGCACGTCGTCGCCGTGCACGTGTACTGACCCGCTGTGATGCGTTCTGGGAGACTGCTGCTGATGTCGATGCTGGTTTCGCTGCTGGGCTTTGCGTCGTGGACTCCCGTCCGCGCGGCCTCGCTCGAAACCCTTTTGGCACCGGGCAAGCTGTCCACGGCCCATGCGAAGTCCGACGAGGCCTGCACGGCCTGCCACGATCGCGCGGACCGGCCACGGCAGCGGGTGCTCTGCCTGGACTGCCACAAGCCCATCGGCGAGGACATCCGCGACCATCGCGGATTCCACGGACGTCGCGAAGGCGCGGCGGACGCCCAATGCAGCGCCTGCCATACCGAGCACGTCGGCCGCGATGCCCGCATCGTGAACCTGCAGCCGTCGCGGTTTGACCATGCCGCCACCGACTATGCACTCGAGGGTGCTCATGGTGCCGTCGCCTGTGCGGCCTGCCACGCCGCAGGCAAGAAGCATCGGGAAGCGCCGGGCCGGTGCGTGGATTGCCACAAGGCCGCGGAGCCGCACGAAGGTCGCCTCGGGACCGACTGCGCGTCCTGCCATTCGCCGAAAACCTGGTCCGATGCCAGCTTCGACCATGGCAAGACGAAGTTCAGCTTGCAGGCCCGCCATGCCGAAATCGCGTGCAACGCCTGCCATGCTGGCAACCGCTGGAAGGACACGCCAACCCAGTGCGTCAGCTGCCATGCCGTGGATGATGTCCATCGCACCCAGCGCGGCATCCAGTGCGGCAGTTGCCACAACCAGAAGGCATGGGACGACGCACGCTTCGATCACGGCAAGGAGACTGGCTTCGTGCTGGTCGGATCGCATGCGAAGGCCAGCTGCCAGGCCTGCCACACGAGCGGGAACCTGAAGACCAAGATCCCGAAGGACTGCGTCGGCTGTCATGCGGGTTCCGATGCCCATGCCGGTCGACTCGGTACGAAGTGCGATACCTGCCATGCCGCGGATGCGCGCCGCTGGAAACCCGCCCGTTTCGACCATGCGAAGGACGGCAAATACGCCCTCCAGGGTCGGCATGCGAAGTTGGGCTGCCATGCCTGCCACACGGCGCCGGTGGCTACCCAGAAGCTCGGCCAGGACTGCTACGGCTGCCACCGCTCGCGCGATGTCCACGGCGGCACGTTGGGCCGGGAATGCAGCAATTGCCATGGCCTTGATAGCTTCAAGGCGGACATCCGTTTCGACCACGACCTGACGCGCTATCCCTTGCTTGGACAGCACGTCGCTGTTCCCTGCGTCCAATGCCATGCCACGCGGCGCTATGGCGACGCGCCCAAGGCCTGCATCGACTGTCACGCCGCGCGTGACCTGCATCGCGGCGGGCTCGGCAAGGATTGCGAGCGCTGCCACGGCCCGGCAGCCTGGAACCGCTGGGAGTTCGACCACGAACATGAAAGCGGTTTTGCGCTTGATGGCGCCCATGCCAAGGCGGCGTGCAGCAGTTGCCATCGCCAGCCGGCCGGTCAGGTAAAACT
Organism: Pseudomonadota bacterium; assembly: GCA_947454665.1. Taxonomy (GTDB): domain Bacteria; phylum Pseudomonadota; class Gammaproteobacteria; order Steroidobacterales; family Steroidobacteraceae; genus ZC4RG30. The sequence goes on from CANGMU010000035.1 coordinate 9,338, forward strand.
CGGCAAGGACTGCGCGGGCTGCCACACGCGCGATGACATTCACCTCGGGCAGTACGGCCGTCAGTGCGACCGTTGCCATTCGACGGAGACATTCCGTCGACCCCGGAAACTCCAGTAAGGCTTCGCCATGCGCAAATTCATCGCCATGCTGGTCCTTGTCACAGGGCTCCTCGCCGGAGGGCAGGCCGTGCAGGCCGCCGCACCGGGCCAGCAGGTCTTCGACCACCTGACGACGGGCTTCGAACTCACCGGCATGCACCGCGACGCGGCCTGCGAGAGTTGCCATGTGAATGCCGTGTTCCGCGGCACGCCCCGCACGTGCGTGTCCTGCCATGCGCCGGGCACCCGCGTCGGCGCCATCGGCAAGCCGGCGACGCACATCGTCACGACCCAACGCTGCGATGTCTGCCACAACACGACGGCCTTCAAGCCGGTGCTGGGCTTTGACCATGCCGAGGTCCGCGGCAGCTGTTCGGCCTGCCACAACAACGTGCAGGCCACCGGCAAGCCGCCGGGACACCTCGAGACGAACGCGAACTGCGACGCCTGCCACGCCACCACGGGCTGGTTGCCGGTCCGTCGCTTCGACCACACCGGCACGACGGCCAACTGTGTCCGCTGCCACGATGGCCGTGCGGCCACGGGCAAGTCCAGCCAACACTTCACGACGAGCAACAGTTGCGAGTCCTGCCACCGCACGACGTTCTGGGCCCCGCCGCTGCTGCCGCTGGACCACACGCAGGTAGTGGGCAGCTGCGCCAGCTGCCATGACGGCGCAAAAGCGACCGGCAAGACCGTCAACCACATCGCGACGGGAAGCAACTGCAGCGCCTGTCACACGACGGCGGCTTGGCGACCTGTCACGCGCGTGGATCACACGGAGGTACAGGGAAGCTGCGTCTCCTGCCACGATGGCCTGACAGCGGTCGGCAAGACTCCCAACCACCTGCCGACCGACAACAACTGCAACAGCTGCCATACGACAGTGGCCTTCAAGCCGGCGTCGAACTTCAATCATGCGGCGATCATCACCGGCTGTTCCAGCTGCCATGACGGTTCGCATGCGACGGGCAAGAATGCCCAGCACATCGCCGCTTCTGCGAAGTGCGAATCCTGCCATCGCAACACGGCGTGGAAGCCGGCCGTGCTGCCGCTGGACCACACCCAGGTCGTCGGCAGCTGCGCCAGCTGCCACAACGGCACCGTGGCGACGGGCAAGACGGCCACGCATATCAATTCGACCACGGTCTGTGAGGCCTGCCATGCCACCGCGACCTGGAAGCCGGCGAAGTTGCCGCTCGACCATGCACAGGTCGTCGGCAGCTGCGCCAGTTGCCACAACGGCACCGTTGCGACTGGCAAGAACGCCACGCACATCAATTCGACGATCGCCTGTGCGTCCTGCCATGTGACGGCGGCCTGGAAACCGGCGCGTCTGCCGCTGGACCATACGCAGGTGATCGGTACCTGCTTCAGCTGCCACAACGGCACCGTTGCCACGGGCAAGATCCCGAACCACCTGCCTGCCAGCAATAACTGCGAAAGCTGCCATACGACGCTGGCCTGGAAACCGGCAGCGACCTTCGATCACACGGGCATCACGGCAAACTGCGTCAGTTGCCACAACGGTACGTCGGCCAAGGGCAAGACCGCGACGCACATCGCCTCGAGTAACGTCTGCGAGGCCTGCCACGTGACGGCGGGATTCAACCCGGCCCTTCGTCCGGTTGATCACACGCAGGTCATCGGCAGCTGCGCGAGCTGCCACAATGGCACGACGGCGACCGGCAAGTCGGCCACTCATATCGGTGCGACGAACAGTTGCCAAAGCTGCCATGTCACGGCAGCCTGGTCGCCGACGATCCGGCCGGTCGACCATGCGCAGGTCATCGGGAGTTGCGCGAGCTGCCACAATGGCACGACGGCGACCGGCAAGACGGCCACGCACATCAGCTCGACGGCGGCCTGCGACGCCTGCCACGTGACGACCGTCTGGAAGCCCGTGAAACTGCCACTTGATCACACGCAGGTGATCGGCAGTTGCGCAAGTTGCCACAATGGCACGATGGCGACCGGCAAGACCGCCACGCACATCAACTCGACGACGGCCTGCGAGGCCTGCCACGCCACGGCCGCCTGGAAGCCGGCGAAGCTGCCACTCGACCACGCGCAGGTGATTGGTACCTGTACGAGCTGCCACAATGGCACGACGGCTACGGGCAAGAACCCCACGCATATCAGTTCAACGACCGCCTGTGCGGCTTGCCATGTGACGGCGGCCTGGAAGCCGGCGCGTCTGCCGCTGGACCACACGCAGGTGATCGGCAGCTGCGTCAGCTGCCACAATGGCACGGTAGCCACCGGCAAGATCGCCAACCATCTGCCGGCCGGTGACAACTGCGAGACCTGCCATTCCACGCTGGCCTGGAAGCCGGCGGTGACCTTTGACCACACCGGCATCACGGGCAACTGCGTCAGCTGCCACGACGGCGTGAGGGCGAAGGGCAAGACGAACACGCACATCACGACGAGCAACGTGTGCGAGGCCTGCCACGTGACCTACGGCTTCAAGCCGGCCAAACTGCCCCTTGACCACACTCAGGTCATCGGCACCTGCGCAAGCTGCCACAACGGCACGGTGGCCACCGGCAAGTCGTCCACACACATCGCGTCGACGAACAACTGTCAGGCTTGCCATGTGACCGCAGCCTGGTCGCCGACGATCCGGCCGGTCGACCACACGCAGGTGACGGGCAGCTGCGCCAGCTGCCACAACGGTACGACGGCCACTGGCAAGAACGCCGCGCACATCAATTCGACGGCGGCCTGCGACGCCTGCCACGTGACCAGTACCTGGAAGCCGGCCAAGCTGCCGCTGGACCACACGCAGGTGATTGGCACCTGCACCAGCTGCCACAACGGCACGACGGCAACCGGCAAGAACGCCACGCACATCAATTCAACAACTGCGTGTGCGGCCTGCCACGTGACGGCCACCTGGAAGCCGGCGCGTCTGCCGCTCGACCACACGCAGGTGATCGGCACCTGCTTCAGCTGCCACAACGGTACGGTGGCCACCGGCAAGATCGCCGGCCACATTGCCGCCAGCGACAGCTGCGACAGTTGCCATTCAACCGCAGCCTGGAAACCTGCTGTCCGCTTCGATCACACCGGCATCACGGCCAATTGCGCCAGCTGCCACGATGGCGTGAAGGCCAAGGGCAAAACGGCGAACCACATCGCGTCGACGGCGGTTTGCGAGGCCTGCCACGTCACGGCCGCGTTCAAGCCGGCCGTGCTTCCGCTGGACCACGCGCAGGTCATCGGCACCTGTGCCAGCTGCCACAACGGTACGACCGCGACTGGCAAGACGGCGACCCACATCGCATCCACCGACAGTTGCCAGAGCTGCCACGCAACCCTCGCGTGGAAGCCCGTCAAGCTGCCGATGGACCACAGCCAGGTCAGTGGCACCTGCGTCAGCTGCCACAACGGGACGAAGGCGACGGGCAAGTCAGCCAGCCACATCGGCTCGACAGACACCTGCCAGCTCTGCCATGTCACGAGCGCCTGGAAGCCGGCCATCCTGCCGCTGGATCACACCCAAGTGCTGAACCTGTCCGCTTGTTCCGCCTGCCACAACGGTGTCAAGGCGACGGGCAAGTCGAGCACCCACCTGCAGACGACGCTGGAATGCGGCAGCTGTCACAAGGCTACTGCGGTCTGGACGGTCGTCGTATTCGATCACAAGGGTGTGGCGGCGGGATCCTGCAGCACCTGTCATGACGGCGTCCATGCGACCGGCAAGACAACCACCCACCTGCCGACCACGCAGTCCTGCGACACCTGCCATTCCACGACGGCTTGGAAGCCGGCGGTGTTCAACCACGCGGCCATCACCTCCGGGTGCTCGTCTTGCCATAACGGCACGACTACCTATGGCGGTGTGGCCATCGGCTTCAAGAGTGCGAGCCATTGGGTGACGGCGCGTGACTGCAATTACTGCCACGCCTACCCGAACTGGCAGCCGCTGACTTTCGTCACGACCAAGGGTGGACAGGGTTCCCACCTTTCGGCGACCTATCCCGGCGACCACACTGGTGTGAAGCCGACCTGCATCGCGTGTCACACGACGCACAGCGACGCCGTGCCCTATCGCAATGCGGCCTACGCTGGCAGCTGTGCCGGGTGTCATTCGAGCAACTACAAGTCCGATCCGCACACCAAGTACGGCAACGTCAAGTACACGGTCAGCGAGTTGCGCAACTGCTCAGGTGCCTGCCACATCTACACCAGCGCGGCGATGACAACGATCCAGACGCGTCGTGCCGGTCCCCAGCACAAGGTCACGGCGAGGACGTTTAATTGATCGGTGCACGCAAGCTTGCGGCAGTCCTATGGCTCGCCGGGGGGGCGCTGGTCCTCTCGCCGGGCCATGCGCAGTCCGGCCGCCTGTTGTTGGGCAGCAGCGTGACCGAGCGCGAGGGTCGTGTGGACCTTGGCCTCGATTTCTCCTGCTCCCTGCGTTACCAGAGCCATCTGCCTGCCAGTGAGGGCGCCGAGCTGCGTGTGATCCTGCAGCCCGGTATCGACTGCGGCCTTTCCCCGCAGGCTGCATTCCCGACCGAACGTCTGTTGCCGGCCGATGACGTGGGCTTGGTTCGCTCGCTTGAACTCGTGCCCGGTGCAACGGGCGGCGTGGAACTGATCGTGCAGTGGAATCGCATCGAGAAATTCGTCGTCGAGCCGGAGGCCGGGACACGCGGCTTGCGCATCCGAGTCGTACGTCAGAAGAAGTCGGCGGCACAGGTGCTCGCCGATGACGATGCGGGTGCTTACGGTGCCTTTTCCGTGAACCTGCTGTCCTCGAAGTCGCCGATTCCGACTGCGGAGATCGCGCGTGCGCGGACGGTGCTCGGCGTGCCGGTCTTTGTTTCGCAGGCCGAGGTCAAGGGTGAGATGTGGAACCGCCTGCGTGCCGGGCCCTTTTTCTCAAAGGGTGCTGCCGAGAAGGTGCTGCGCGAGGCGCAGAAGAACTACAACGGTGTCTGGGTTGGTATCGAAGACGAACTTCAGACGCCTGCCGCGACGCGTGACGACCGCAAGCCAGGCGCAGCCCCCTCTGCGGTTGCTTCGACCGAGGCGCGCAAGGATCCGGAGCTCGATACCCTGCTCGCCAATGCCAGGGCCGCCAGCGGCAAGAAGCGTTACGACGACGCCGTGGCGCTGCTCGAGAAAGTCCTCCTGTCTCAGGATTACGTGAACCGTCCGGAGGCGCAGGAACTGCTGGGCCTGGTCCGCGAGCGCAACAAACAATTCGCGCACGCGAAGCACGAATACGAGGAATACCTGCGTCGCTATCCCGATGGGCCGGCGGCGGACCGCGTGCGCGCGCGACTCAAGGTCGTCCGCCAGGCCAGCCTGCCGGGTCGTCGGGGTACGGGCGAAGGCGGTGTTGCGGATGACGGCTGGCGTTTCTATGGCAGCGTGGACCAGACCTGGCGCCGCGATAATTCGCAGCTGCGGACGGAATCCCTCTCGCGCGATTTCGTCAGCCAGAACGCGCTGATCAGTGACATCGACTTTGTCGCGCGTCGTCGCGGCGAGCGCTATGACTTCACGAGCCGTATCAGTGCCGGTTACCTGAACGACTTCATGCCTGACGGGCGCGGTGACCAGCGCCGCATTTCCGTGGCCTATGCGGAATTGCACGATCGCGAATTGGGTTGGGGCGTAAAGGCCGGCCGGCAATCGCGCGGCATGGCGGGGCTCTTCAACAGCTTCGACGGCGTGTTGGCGAACTGGCAATGGAAGCCGCAGGTCGGCTTCAACGTCGTCGCGGGCCTGCCGGTCGAGAGTTCGCGCGAGGGGCTCGACAGCCACCGGCGCTTCGTCGGCGTCGCAGCCGATTTCGCGAATGCCTCACGCAGCTGGGATACCTCGGTCTATGCGATCACGCAGCAGTACTACGGCGAGACGGACCGTCAGTCGGTGGGCGTCGAAACGCGCTACCTGAAGCCGGGCCGCACGATCGTTGCCTTGGTCGACTACGACATCCACTTCGCCGACGTGAATAACGCGATGGTGCTGGGGACGCTCGTGCTGCCGTCGTCCTATACCGTCAACGT
>CANGMU010000036.1 GCA_947454665.1 Pseudomonadota bacterium
AGAGGACGAGGTGGATGTCCTCGGGCCGATAGCCCGCCCGGTCCAGTTCCCCGAGCCAGTCGGTCTTGAGCTGATGGGCCAAGGGCACTCTGCGGACCTTGTCGTTTCCGCAGCAGCTGTCGACGAGCACGTTGAGGCCGTCGACCTCCATGACGTAACTGCGCACCTCGATGCGGAACTGCGCGGCCTGCGCGTCGAGCGACAGTTCCGGGCTCCAGTACCAAGGCTGCATCGACGCCAGGTCGGCATCCGTGATGCCGGGCACTGCGAACTGCATCGGCATGATGCCTTCGCCCTCGCGAATGCTCCGGACGACCAGCCGACCCAGGTCAGGGTGCATGGCGCCGCGTCCTCAGCCGACGTGGAAAGCGCAGAGCTTGTTGCCGTCCAGGTCGCGCCAGTACGCGCCGTAATAGGTCGGGCCGCGCAGGCCGGGCGCGCCTTCGTCCGTTGCGCCAAGCGACAGGGCCTTGCGATGCAGGGCGTCGACCTTTTCCTGACTGCCCGCGGCCAGCGCGATCATCGTGCCGTTGCCGGCCGTCGCGGCCTCGCCATTGAAGGGCTTGCAGATCGACAGGCCCGGCGTACCCGGTGCCGCGGACCAGGCGATGGAACGCTCGGTTTCCATCCAGCGCTTGCCGCCGATTTCCGCCAACAGGGCGTCGTAGAAGGCGGCAGCGCGGGCGAGGTCGTTAGTGCCGAGGGTCAGGTAGCCGATCATGCGTGAACTCCAGTCAGTGTCAGTGTGAGGCGAAGCTAGCACAGCCGGTTGCACGGTGACGCATCGGGCCGGCCTGACCGTGTGTCGATCAGGGGCGCGGTTCGCCCGGGCAGCTGCCCGGCTTCGATCCGCAGGCGCGCAGCAGTTCCGGTGGCGTGTAGGTCGTGAAGCGTCGGTCGCCGGGTGCGTTCGGAGCGAGCCTGCCGAGCGACTCGGGTGCGAGGTGCCAGTGCCCCGTCTCGATCCGGTCTTCCAGCGCACGCAGCGCCGTGGCCACTTCCGCCGGCGTGAACGTGCAATGTCCTGCCGCGTTCAGCCAGAGTTGGCCGAGCCGATTGCTGCGCCCGGCCTCGCGGACGATGCGCTCATAGCCGCCGTGCGTGCCGGGTACGGTTACTCCGTCGCCGACCGTCTGCAAGGTGAGCAACGGGATCGACAGCTTGCCGCTGGGCACATAGTTGGCCCGCATGTAGGCAATGGCCTGCGGCTGCGCAGCGATACGCGGTGCGGCGGCGAGCGTTGCAAGATCCTTGGTCATGTCCAGGCCGGCGCGGGCATAGGCATCACGCACCAGTGGCAGCAAACCCGACCGCGCGAGTTGCCGGCCGTAGTCCACGCCCGTGTTCCAGGAATAGAGGCCCTGCGCCCTGCGTTCCTGGTCGGTACGCGGCACGAAGACGCCCATCAGAAACGCTTTGTGGATCTGCTCGGCCAGGGCATCGAAGTCTGCAGGCGCAGGTTCAGCCGATGCGGCGTCGGTCCAGGTCGGAAGCTGTGCGAGGGCCGCGGAAAGCAATACGCGTGCGCGTCCCTCGGGCTTCGGCCACGCAGCATCCAGTACACGCTTTGCGCGATCGCCGTTCAGCCGGTCATCGTCCACGCCCACCAGGCGCAGGTCGGACTCCGGTGCGAGCAGCGTGCGGAACGCGAAGGCGCCATCCAGCGCCGTGTTCAGCATGCCGACCGAGCCGGAGACCGAGCCACACATCGGCAGGGCGCCGGCAAAGCGCTGCGGATGGCGTTCGGCGAGCGCGACGGAGACGAGCCCGCCCATGGAGTTGCCCCAGGCAATGGCGCGCCGCGGCTTGCCCACTTCCCGCGTGAAGGCATCCAGCACTTCAAGCTGGTCATTCGGTGCTTCCTCCAGTGCCCACCCCGCGCCGGTGTAGGAAGAAGCCGCCAGTGCATAACCCTGGGACAGCAGCCAGTCCTTCACACCACGCGGTGCAGTCTCCGGCGCCTGGTCCGGCGGTCCACTGCCATATCCGCGGCCGTAGAGCAGCAACGTGCCGTTCCAGGCATCAGGCAGGTCGATGGCCCATCGCGCACCGGCAGCATGCCTGCCGTCGATATGGCGGGGCTGAGCCTCGCAGCAGAGCGGCGCCGAGCAGGCCAGGATGGCGAGGAGCAGGGCCCCACGGGATTGCAGCGGCATCGTCAGGCTGGTCTCACTTTGCAACGTGACCAATGACCATACGTCACGCGTGCAAGCGCCTGCAAACCGCGCCGCTGAGCAGGCAGGGCCAGACATTCCCTGCGGCGGCACCTACAATGCCCACCCCCCGGGACTGCCGGGCGTGCGAAGGAAGGGAATGATGCGGATCGCGATCGTCGGTGGCGGAATCGTCGGCCTGACCACGGCCATCAGCCTCGCCAGGGTGGGTTTCCGTCCGGTGGTCTATGAAGCCGTGCGCAATCCCACGCCGCTGGGTGTCGGCATCAACGTGCTGCCGCATGCCATGCGCGAGCTCGCCGAGCTGGGACTCCTCGAGAAGGTGAAATCGATCGGCGTGTCGATCGAAGACCTGGTCTATCGCATGGCCGATGGCCGCGAGGTCTGGCATGAAGCGCGCGGCCTTTCCGCCGGCTATGACTGGCCACAGGTCGCGGTGCACCGTGGCCGCCTGCAGATGCTGTTGTTGGCGGAAGCACAAGCCTTGCTGGGCCCGGATGCCATCCGCTTCGGCCATGCGCTGGCGGGACTGCGCCTGGGCAACGACAGCGTGCAGCTTGATTTCGTGGATCGCGAATCGCAGGCGCCACGCGGCACGGTCGAGGCCGATCTGGTCATCGCCGCCGATGGCATCCATTCCGCCATCCGGAAGCATTTCTATCCGCAGGAAGGCATTCCCAAGTGGAGCGGGGTCTCGCTGTTCCGCGGCACGACGCTGCTGCCGCGCGGCCAGGTGGGGCCGCTCATGCACTGGACCGGCCACTCGAAGCAGAAGTTCGCGGGTTATCCGATCTCGATCGATCCGCAGACGGGCGAGATCGTCTTCAACTGGATCTGCGACCTGAAGATGGCTGAAGCCGGCAGCACGCCGCGGGAAGACTGGAATCGTCGCGTGGACCGGGCGCCCCTGCTGCCGCGCTATGCGGGCTGGAAGTGGGAAGGTATCGACGTCCCGGAACTGGTGACGCAGGCCACGGAGGTCTTCGAATTCCCGATGGTCGATCGCGACCCGCTGCCACGCTGGACCTTTGGTCGCGTGACGCTGGCCGGCGATGCGGCGCATCCGATGTACCCGATCGGTTCCAATGGCGCCACCCAGGGCATCATCGATGCACGCGCGCTGGCCTTCCACCTCTCGACGGCGCCGGATGTCGATGAAGCGCTCGCGCGTTACGAAGCGGATCGCCGCGAGGTCACCAGCAAGATCGTGCTGACCAATCGCGCGCATGGCCCCGACAAGGTCCTGGAGATCGCCGCGGCGCGCGCGCCGGATCCCTCGACCGATCTGGCCGCGGTGTTCCCGATGGAAGAGCGCGCCAAGATCGCACAGGATTATAAGGTGATCGCCGGCTTCGACCCGCAGCTGCTCAAGCTGCGTCGGAGCTACACCCCCGGTTAGGGAGTCAGCATGAAAATCCGCTCAGCCGCTCTCAGCTTGGTGGTGCTGTTCTTCGGTGCCGGGGAGGCGATAGCCCAATCCGGCATCGATACGGCCGCCGATTGCTCAAGTCTGAGCAGCCTGGGTGGCGAGGGCGTCACGGTCAGCGCCGTGGCCGCGGTGAAGCCCGGCACCGAGTGGGCGCAGGGCGAACGTGCGGTCCGCAATCCTGTGGCGGTGACCCGGGCCTTCTGTCGCGTGCAGGGCCGGATCGAATCACGCATTGCGTTCGAACTGTGGCTGCCGAGCAAGCAGGACTGGAATGGGAAGTTCCTGGGCGCTGGCGTGGGTGGTGCTGCCGGCAGCTTCAACTTCAATGACCTGCCGCGCGGGATCAACCGCGGCTATGCCGCGGCCACCACGGACACCGGGCACAAGCTGGACGAGCCGACGTGGATGCTCGACGCCACCGCGCGCGACAACTACACGCATCGCGCGAACCACCTGCTCGCGGTGATGGCCAAGGACATCGTCAACCGGTTCTATGGCCAGCCACCCCGCCATGCCTACTTCGTCGGCTGTTCGGGTGGAGGTCGGCAAGGTCTGAAGGAATTGCAGGACTATCCCGAGGATTACGACGGCATCCTGTCCGGAGCCAATGGCCCGCGCACGCCGGAGATGACCGTGCGGCGGATGTGGGAAATCCTGCAGCGTGACGCGCATCCCGGACTCATGAAGCCCGCGGACTGGCAACTGATCGCCGATGCCGGCACCAAGGCCTGTGATCAGCTGGATGGCGTGCGGGATGGTGTCGTGGGCGATCCGCGGTCCTGTAACTTCACGGTGAAGTCTCTGGCATGCCGGAAAGGGCAGACCTCGGCCTGCCTCAGCCGGGAACAGGTTGAATTCGCCAGTCGCTTCTATGCGCCCTTGCGCAAGGCTTCGGGCGAGTCGATCGACTCCGGCATCTTGCCCGGCGTGCTGATCGACAGTGGTCGCTCGCAGCTGGCGCCTGCGACCTTCGGCCAGGCGGTGCGGGGTCTCCGAGAGTGGGATGGCAAGGATTTCGAGGTCGGCCGCGACCTCGCCGGCATCGATCGCGTGATGCCCCAGTTGCGGGCCGATGCAACCGATCTGTCCCGCTTCGCAAGCGATGGCCGCAAGGTGATCTTCTACACGGGCTGGCTGGATGGCGCCGTGTCGGCCCGGATGATCATGGAATACCAGGACGCGATGACCGCACGGATGGGCGGCGCAGCGAAGGCGGCGCAGTTCTCCCGTCTCTACCTGATCCCGGGGATGTACCACTGCGCCGGAGGCCCGGGCGCGGACCAGATCGGTGGTGCTGGCGCGGATGCGCCGCAGGTCGATCCGCAGCACGACCTGCTCAGCACGCTGGAAGCCTGGGTGGAGCAGGGCCGGCCGCCGGCCGCCCTGGTTGCCTCGAAGCTCGAAGGCCAGAAGGTTTCCCGCACCAGCCTGATCTGCCCCTATCCGCAACAGGCCCGCTATCGCCGTGGCGATCCGATGGACGCCGCATCCTTCGCTTGCGTTCACTGAGTTCCGGGGCATCGCCATGACAGGTTTCGCGCCATGCGTTGCAGTGGCCTTCGACGGCCCGATCGACATCATCGGTGACGTGCATGGCGAGTACGACGCGCTGCGCGCGCTGCTCGTGCAGCTGGGCTATGACGACGAAGGCCGCCACCCCGAGGGACGGCGTCTCGTATTCATCGGCGATCTCTGCGACCGCGGGCCCGACAGCCCGGCCGTCGTGGAATGGGTCATGGCCGCTGTGGCGGCCGGTCGGGCGCAATGCCTGCTGGGCAACCACGATCTGTTGTTGCTGGTCGGTGAGTCCCGCGATAGCCTGCGCTGGTTCATTGATCCCTCGCATGCCGAGCTGCAGCCCGGCGGCAAATATGCGCACTGCCGCGTCGTGCCGCCTGAGCGCAAGGCGGCCTACCTCGCATTTTTCGACAGCCTGCCGCTGGTGCTCGAGCGACCCGATCTGCGCCTGGTGCATGCGGCCTGGTGGCCCGCGGCCATCGACGCGCTGCGCGCTGCCGGCACGCCGGGCAACCTCGCGCTGTACGAGGCCGCTACCCAGCGTATCGAAACCCAACTCGAGGTCCGCGGCATCACGCAACGTGAAGCCGAGGAGCGCTCCGAACATGCCGACCAGCTCAAGGACGGGCAGGGCAATCCGCCGTTGCTGCCGGCACTCGCTGAAGCGAACCTGCGTCGCAACCTCGACAATGCGGTTCGTGTGCTGACCTTTGGTCCCGACTGCCTCGCGACGCGTCCTTACTACGTCATGGAACGCTGGCGCATGGCAGAGCGGGATCGCTGGTGGGAGCGATATACAGACGATGTGCCCGTGGTGATGGGCCATTACTGGCGCAAGTTCGAAACGTCACCGGGCACTGCCGCGCCCAGCATGCCGCCTTCCTTCGATCCGACGCTGGGGCCGTCCGCCTGGCTGGGGCCTAAACGCAATATCTATTGCGTGGATTTCTCGGTGGGCGCCCGCTTCGTCGAACGCAGCCGCGGCCAGACGCAATTCCGCACCCACCTGGGTGCGCTGCGCTGGCCCGAGTGCCAGTTGGTGATTGAAACGGGCGTTGTCGTGGCGACGGAGCCTGGCTTCGTCAGCGGCTGACGCGCGATTCCAGCGCGAGCGGGATCAGCCCCAGCACGAGGAAGGCGACGCCCACGGCGGCGCCGAGGCCGGTGTAGCTGACGCTGGACCACAGCAGCCACGCCGCATTCGCCGCGAACAGGGCCGGCACGACCGGATAGGCGGGCACGCGGAACGGCCGCTCGCGATCCGGATAGCGGGCGCGCAGGCGGAACACCGCCAGCGCCACCAGCAGGATGAAGGCCCAGAACACCGGCGCGGTGAATTCCACCATCGACGCGAAACCATTGCGCGTCACGCTGGCCAGGCCGATCAGCGCCAGGGCGACCGCCATCTGCACGAGGATCGCGCGGCGCGGTGCGCCGCTGGCGTGCCAGCCATCCAGCCAATGGAAAGTCTTCCAGTCGCGGCCCAGCGCGAAGTTGCTGCGCGCGCCGAAGAAGATCGTCGCGTTCACCGACTTCATGCAGGAGACCGCGACGATCACGGCGATCACCGTGCCGGAGCCGGGTCCGAAGGCGAGGCGGAAGAGGTCGGCCGCCGGCGTCTGCGACGCGGCCAGGCCTTCGCGGCCCAGACCGTGCAGGTAGGCGAAGTTCACGGCGACATAGAACAGCGTGACGGCGCCGAGCCCCAGCACGAGCCCGCGCACGATGCCGCGCCGTGCATCGCGCGCTTCGGCCGAGATGTAGGCCGCTTCGTTCCAGCCGCCATAGGTCAGCAGCACGAAGACCATGGCAAGGCCCAGCTGTCCGGCCGATGCCGTGCCGCCGGACGCCGGTGACGCGATGGGCGTTGGCACCAGGCCATGTGCCTTGAACCCCGCGACGACGAGGCTGGCCACGGCGACGAGCGCGACGCCGAGGAAGAGGTTCTGCGCGGCCCGCGCGTGGTGGATGCCCAGCCAGTTCACCGCGCTGAGCAGTACGGTGAGGATCGCCGCCCACCAGTAGGTGGAGTGTTCGCCCAAGGGCAGCAGCGGAGAGATGTAATCGCCGAAGGCGATCGCCAGCATGGCGATGGAGCCGGTGACGATCACTGTCGCGCGCGACCAGGCATACAGGAAGGCCAGGCGCGGACCCCAGGCCAATCGGAGGAAATGGTATTCGCCGCCGGCATCCGGGAAGGTCGTGGCCAGCTCTGCGTAGCAGAGGGCGCCAAGCAGGGACAGCAGGCCGCCCAGCGCCCAGAAGGCGATCAGCCCCGCATCCGAGGGCACCATGCCGGCGACCAGTGCGGGGGTCTTGTAGATGCCGGCACCGACGACCGTGCCGACGATCAGGGATACGATATCGAAAGTGCGGAGGATGGGCCGCGGAGCGGAAGCGGTCATCGGCGGTCCTTGGGAGGGTGTGCGTTGCTCGGAACAGTGAGGTGCAGGGTCATGGCCCGTTTCGTGGCGATAGGGGCGTTGTGCCTCGCCCTCTGCAGTGCGCCGGTGGGCGCGGCCGTTCGCGACGCGCAGTTTCTCACGTCGGATGGAGTCCGACTACATTACCGGGAGGCCGGAAGCGGTAACCCCACGCTGGTTTTCATCCCCGGCTGGCTCATGCCCGCGGAGATCTTCGACGCCCAGCTGGCGGCCCTGTCCGCGCGCCATCACGTCGTCGTGCTGAGTCCCCGGTCGCAGGGTCAGTCGGAAGCTTTCCAGGGTCGCCACACGCCGGAACGTCGCGCGCGGGACATCCAGGAATTCGTCGCGAAGACGGTCGACGGCCCCTTCGTGCTGGTGGGCTGGTCCCTGGGCGTGATGGAAGGGCTGGATTACGTGCAGCGCTTTCGGCCGAAAGGGCTCAAGGGAATGGTCCTCGTGGACAACTCCATCGGCGAGGCCAAGCCGCCCAAGCCCTCCAGTCGGCCCCGCGCGGCGATGACGGATGCGGAGTGGCAGCCCTGGCTCAAGACCTTCGTCCGCGGGATGTTTCATACGCCGCAGCCTGAGGCATTCCTCGGACTGCTTGATCGCAGTGCACAAGCGGTGCCCCGGGACATCGCGGACGAACTGTTGGCCAAACCCTACCCCCGCGAATACTATAAGTCGGTTATCTACCGGGAAGCTGTGCCCGTGCTCTACGCGATCACCCCGCGTTTCAAGGAGCAGGGGGATGCCCTGAAGGCGCGACTCCCGACCGCCCGCGTGAGCATCTATCCCGAAGCCGGCCATGCGCTCTTCGTCGATGCCGCCGACCGTTTCAACGCCGACGTCGACCGCTTCGTCGAGGGGATCCGCTGATCGTGCCGAGCCTGGTCCGACTGCTCACCCGCACACTGCCTGGGATCGTTGCTGCGGCCTGCCTCGTGGCGGCGCCGCAGGCCCGTGCCCATGTCGATGCGGCGGCGTTGGACAAGCCTGCCGCGAAGGCTCCCGCGAAGGCGCCCGCCAAGCGTGCGGCGGTCAAGGCGAAAGCCAAACCCAAGGCTGCGGCCGAAGTGGCCAAGCCCAAATCAGCCCGCACGACCGGCAAGGCACGCTTTGGCGCCAAGCCCGAGGTGGTGCGTGACGAGGACCTGGTCGGTGGCACGATGCGCCGTGGCTGCGCAGTCACTGGGACGGGTGCCGAGGGCATGCTCGCCGAGGCCGGCGTGCAGGACCATGAATTCCTCAACGCCCTGCGGCGTGAAGTCCCGGCCACCGTCTCGAACCTCAAGGGCTGCCTGTCCTACGTCCTGACGCTCACGCGCAGCGGCGTGCTGCGTGCCTTTGGCCTTCGATTGCCCGCCGAGCCGGGCCAGTCGGACCGCGTCGTCCTGCTTTCCCGCGATGCGCCGGCCGCACCGGTGTCGGCGCAGATCGAGGACATCGGCAAGGCAGTGCGTGACCTTGCGACCGTAAGCCTGCCGATGCGGGATTTCGTCGCCCACACGCTCGATTTCCAGACGC
Organism: Pseudomonadota bacterium; assembly: GCA_947454665.1. Taxonomy (GTDB): domain Bacteria; phylum Pseudomonadota; class Gammaproteobacteria; order Steroidobacterales; family Steroidobacteraceae; genus ZC4RG30. The sequence goes on from CANGMU010000036.1 coordinate 9,075, forward strand.
CGCTGCCGGCGGATTCCCTGCATTCGCTGCATGCCCCCGTGGCCCAGATGCATCCGAAGGGCAGCGACGAACTGGCCGACGGTCTCGTCGTGCGCGCGGCCTATGACGATGGCGAGGATGAAGAGACGTCGGGACGGATCCAGAGCGTCGAAATCCTGCGCGAGTCGACGGGTGAGGTGATCCGCCAGGCCCTGTGGGTCGAGCGCGATGGACTGCCCGGGGGCTATTTCGCGCCGGACGGCACGTCCTACGAACATTCGCTGTGGACCGCGCCGGTCAGTTTCACGCGCATCTCGCGTGGCATCGGCAACTTCAAGACCACGGCCCGCAAGCCGGTGGTCAAGCGCACCGCGAAGGGTGGCTCCAAGGTCGTGATGGTCAAGTCGACCAAGCGCGGCCCGCATGTCGGCGTGGATTACGCGGCACCGACGGGTGTGCCGGTGATCGCCGTGGCCGATGGCAAGGTGATCGAGATGGGCCCGCGTGGCGGCTATGGCAATTTGATCATCGTCGAGCACGCCGGCGGCTATACGACGCGCTATGCGCACCTGTCGGCGTTTTCCCCGGAGCTGGAGGTGGGCACGGAAGTGCGTCGCGGCGAGGAAATCGGCTTCGTGGGCTCAACCGGCTTTTCGACCGGGCCTCACCTGCATTTCGAGATCCGTCGTGATGGTGTCTATCTCGACCCGCTCGACCAGCGACTGAATTTCGGTCTCTGGTCGATGCGTCCGGCCGATTACCTGCCCATGCTCAAGCAGAGTCTGATCACCGACTCGCCGCGCTGATCAGCGCGGCGCCTGGTTCTTCCGGCCCACCAGCAGCACCGAGCCCGCTTCCTTCTCGTAGCCGATCCGGAACGGCAGCTGGCCCTTTGACGGGTTGCTCGCGAATTCCTCGGCAAAAGCCTTCGCGGAAGGATTCTTTTTCCACAGCGACTGCGGCGTGGTGAAGCGGCCGTAGTGCGACAGCGTGTAGAGCGCGTGCAGCCGGTCGACGCCAAAGCCCGTTTCGTCCTGAACCAGGAAGGGTGCGGCGGGCGTGCTCAGCAGGTCGGACAGCGTCGAGAAGTGCGGGCTCTGCAGCAGGTGCGAGGCCGACTTCAGGAACAGCACGTCGTGGTTCTGCCTGCGCAGGAAGGCCGTGCCGTTCGCGTCGGCGCGCATCCCCCCGTTGGAGAGATCGATCATCAGGTAATCGATCGTGACAGAGCGGCCATCGCGGCGCCGTGCCTCGAAGCGCACGCCCTGCGGTCGCCGCGTGTCGCCCGCTGCGAGCGCCTGGAGTTCGCCATTCGGCAGGACGGCCAGGGCGGCGGCATCAGTCACGGTGGCGCCCGCAAAGGCGATCGAATAGGTGAGCAGCTTGATGAAATGCGGCTTGGCGCCGCCGACGCCGTTCAGGTCATGCGTGCGGTAATAACCCAGCTGGGCAAAGAACCGGATCATCGAGCATTCGCGGGCGACCTTTTCAGGCGGCGCTTCTTCCGGGCGATCCAGCAACTCGTATTCCGGCTTCTGGTCGGCCACGAGCGTCACATGGGCCGCTTCGGGGAACAGTGCCATGGCCGTCACCACGTCCGGACCGGAGAAGAGGTAGAGCACGTCGCGGCCCTGCAGGTCCGGGATCTCCTTGCGGCTCCAGTCGTTCATGCGCGCGGCGAACTGCCGGTCGTAGGACGCGAGCTGGGACTGGAAACCCGGGCACTGGATTTCCGTCAGGCGTGAAAGTCCGGCGGGGGCGGCCGCCAGCGACAACCCGGACAGGCAGGACAGCAGGGTGGCCGTGAAGGCCAGGCGGAGCGGAGCGGGCAGGGACATCGAAGGTCCTCAGTCGGCGGCGGGTGACAAGGCGCCGGATTCTAGGGCATGACGGGCTTGTGCAGGGCGCCACCTACTCGCCGTTCATGCTGACGACCAGTCTCATCGCGGAACGGTTGGGCTCGAAGCCGGATCCGTGCTTGATCCAGGCGGGAAACAGCACCAGGTCGCCTGGCGCCACGGCGAAATGCGCGTATTCGAAGGAATACTCCGTGAAGCGTTCCGGCCGGATGTAGTTGAGTGTCGGATCGGGGTTCTCGAGGAAGAGCTTGCTGCTCTCTGGATCCGTGCGGATGTAAAGGGCGGCCGCGATCTTGCTGTGCGTGTGCACGTGGTGCTTGAGCACGCTGCCCGGGTGCTGGATGTTGAACCAGGAATTCGTGAGCTTCACGTCATCGAAGCCCATGTCGGCCGCGTAGCTCGACAGCAGCGCCTCCATCCGCGCGCGAAGGCCGCGCAGTTCGGCGTATTGGCTGTCGAGGTCGTCGATGAGGCGCGAATTCAGGCTGAAGGACGAGCGCGAATCCCCAGCCAACGCGGCATGCGTGCCGCTTTCCGCCGCGAGGCAATGTTTTGCGATGAGGTCCAGTTCCTGAGGGGACAGGACTTCCTTGCAGTAGTGGACCAGTGTCGGAAAGAGCTTGTAGGCCAGGCGTTGCATCAGCAGAGCCTACCGTGCGGCGACGTTTCGCGCTGCCCGGCGTGGGATACTCAAGACTGACCCTCCAATGAGTCCTGCCATGGAATCCCTCTTCGTATCGACGGGCGTGGTCGCCCTCGCCGAGATCGGCGACAAGACGCAGCTGCTGGCCTTCCTGCTTGCCGCGCGCTTCAAGAAACCGATTCCCATCATCGCCGGCATCCTCGTGGCGACTGTGTTGAACCACGGCCTTGCCGGGGCGCTGGGTGCGTGGATCACGGCGCTCCTGAAGCCCGAGATCCTGCGCTGGGTGCTCGGTCTGTCGTTCATCGGCATGGCCATCTGGACGATGATTCCGGACAAGATCGAGGAAGAGGAGACGCAGGTCGCGCAGCGCTTCGGCGTGTTCGGCGCGACGCTGGTGACCTTCTTCCTCGCCGAGATGGGCGACAAGACGCAGGTGGCGACCGTGGCCATGGCGGCGCATTTCGCCGATCCGATACTGGTCGTGGCCGGCACGACGCTCGGCATGCTGATCGCCGACGTACCGGCCGTGTTCATCGGCGACCGATTGGCGAACCGGATTCCCATGAAGCTGGTGCACTCCATCGCTGCGGGGCTGTTCGCACTGATGGGCCTCGCCACCTTGTTGGGGATGGGAGCACGATTGGGCTTGTAGATTTTCCAGTGGGTGTTTTTACCCACTGACACCCATCTGGGAAGACGGGACAATTCCCGTGTGATCCTCGATCTGCCGACATTGATCTGGTTCATGGCGCTCACCAGCTTCACGCTGGCGGCAGCCGTGCTGGTCGTCGGCTGGCGCAGCCGCGCCGCGGATGGCCTTACGGCCTGGGGTGCGGCGGTTGCGGTCCATGGATTGTCCTATCCGCTGTTCGCATTGCGTTTCAACGGCTGGCTCGACCTCTCGATCATCCTCACCTGCATGCTCACGTCCGCCACGCTGAGCTTGAACATACTGGCCCTTTCGCAGTTCCAGCGCAGCCAGCGCCCGCCACCACGGGATTGGATGCTGTGGTTCCCGGTACTGGCCAGTGGCCTCATCGCCAGCCTGACCTTGCAGCATCACATCCTGCGCAACGTCGTGATTGCCTTGGTGGCTTGCCCTCAGGCCTTGCTGCTGGCGCAGTTGGCAGCCCACCCGGTGACGAAGGACCGCCGGGAACGCAGCCGGTCCTTGCTGGTCGCCGGTTCCGTGGCGCTGGTCGGCCTGTTGCTGATCCGTGCACTGGTGCTCGCGCGCCTGAACGGCTGGGCGAATGACAGCCTCGGCGTGCCCGCGGACGTGCAGGCCTACAGTTATGTGTTCGCGCTGATGATCCTGATCTTCAACACGGTCGGCTTCCTGTTGATGCACAAGGACCGGGCTCTGGAGGTGCAGCGCGAGCAGGCGAGCCAGGATCCCCTCACAGGCTTGCTGAACCGGCGCGCGCTGATGCAGGAATTGCAGCGGGTCATTGCAATGGTGGCGGCGATCCGCCAGTCCGTATCCGTGCTGATGATCGACATCGATCGCTTCAAGCAGGTGAACGACAGCTATGGCCATCGTGCGGGGGACGAGGTGCTGCTCGCCGTCTGTGAGCGCATCCATGGCCGGCTGCGCCGCAGCGACCTGTTGGCACGTTTCGGTGGCGAGGAGTTCCTCGTGGTATTGCCGGAAACGAAAGCGGAGGACGCCCTGCGTGTTGCCGAGGAAATCCGGCAGGTCGTGGCTGCGTGTCCCGTCTTCGTCGCAGCGGGCAGCGTGCCGGTGACGGTCAGCATCGGGATCCGCACGCTCTGGCCGATGGACGTCGATGACGTCACCGATCGATTGATCCTGGACAGCGACAAGGCGATGTACCTCGCCAAGCGTGCCGGCCGCGACCGCGTCGAGGTGTATCGCGACGCAGACCTGGTCTCAGGATAAAGCCGGCATGACTCAGGTCACGCCCTGCGCCAGCAGCGCATCGGCGACCTTGATGAATCCGGCGATGTTGGCGCCATCGATGTAACTGACGGAGCCGTCTGCGCGCCGGCCTTGCTCGACGCAGGCTGCGTGGATGCTGTGCATGATCTCGCGCAGGTGGGAATCCACTTCCTCGCGTGTCCAGGCCAGGCGCATCGCGTTCTGGCTCATTTCCAGGCCCGAGGTCGCCACGCCGCCTGCATTGGAGGCTTTGCCCGGTGCATGCAGCACGCCGGCCGAGGCGAAGACCCTGGCTGCGCCGGGCGTCGTGGGCATGTTCGCGCCTTCGGCGACGCAGACCAGTCCGTTGGCGATCAGCGTTCGCGCGTCCGCCTCATCCAGTTCGTTCTGCGTCGCGCAGGGCAGGGCGATATCTACCGGCACCTGCCACGGGCGCTGGCCTGAGTTGAAGCGCGCTCCGACGCGACGGGCGTATTCCGAGACGCGGCCGTACTCCACGTTCTTGATCTGCTGAAGCTGCGCGAATTTTTCAGGGGTGAAGCCTGCTTCATCGAAGACGGTGCCGCTGGAATCCGAGACGGTCACCACGCGCGCACCGCATTGCATGGCCTTCTCGATCGCGTACTGGGCCACGTTTCCAGAGCCGGACACGGCCACGCGCAAGCCATCGAGCCTGCGGCCCTGCAGGGTCAGCATCTCCTGGGCGTAGTACACGGTGCCGTAGCCGGTGGCTTCAGGTCGCATTCGCGAGCCGCCGAAGGACAGGCCTTTGCCGGTGAAGACGCCCGCAGCGCTGTGCGAGAGTTTCTTGTACATGCCGGCCATGAAGCCCACTTCGCGGGCACCGACGCCGATGTCGCCGGCTGGCACGTCGGTGTCCGAGCCGACGTAATGGAACAGTTCCGAGACGAAGGCCTGGCAGAAGCGCA